>JBGVRF010000095.1:0-20488 GCA_045128175.1 Candidatus Scatosoma sp. | reverse complement strand
ACCTCGCAAAGATACGCTTTCCCGTCGCTGACGAGGAAGTCCATCCGCGCCACACCGAACAGGTTCATCCGCTTATAAACGGTCTTCGTGTACGCGCGGATCTTTTCCCGCAGATCACCGCTCAACGCAACCCTGCCCCCTCCCTTTCCGTCCAAAAGCCCTATCTGATCGGACTTACGTTTAACATATTTATCTTCAAAAGAATAGATTCCACCGCCGAACGCCGCCTCCGGTTCGGACACGCAGATCTCTCCTTTCAGCATATACGCCGCGCAGTTTACGTCCTGCTTGTTTTCCAGATATTTTTCGATCACGACCCGATCGTCGAGCAAAAACGCGCTTTCCAAAGCCGCCTTTGCTTCCGTTTCGTTTTTCGCCAACGTAATGCCGATCGACGAGCCCAAATGCGCGGGCTTTATCACCACGGGGAATTTCAGCCTCGATTCGATGCTTTTCAGCAAAAACGCGCCCCGTTTTTCATAATCCTTCTCGTTCACCCGGATATAATCCACCGTCGGTACGTTCAAAGCGCGCATGGCGAGCTTTGTCATACTCTTATCCATAAACATCCCCGACGACGTGAGATCGGGCGAGGCAAACGGGATCCCGTTCCACTCCATCATCGCGGACACGCCCCCGCCTTCTCCCAGCCCGCCGTGGCAACAGTTGAGCGCAACGTCCACCTTTGCCAGCGGTTTTATTTTGCGTTTTGACGTGTTGAACGCGTACACGGTACCCCTATCGAAAAATATCCGTTCGAAACTCGCGTACCTTTTCTCCCGAAAAACCGCCACGTCTTTCATCTTCGGCGAGGTGTACATTCCCCCATCCGTATGTATGTAAACGGGCAAAACAGAATATTTTTCCCCGTCGAGAAGGTTCATCACGAATACGCCCGTCAGCACAGAAATTTCGTTTTCACAAGACTTGCCGCCAAAAAACACAGCCACTTTACGCATCAAAAAAACACCTCCGCAAAAATTTCTTTCGCTTTGGTGTTTCTTTTGCATGATCAATATAAAAAATTACATTCAATACACGTCGGGAAGATCGTTCAAAAACAGAACGGCGTCCCCCGCCATGACCCATTCGCCGAGCGCCGTCTGCGCTTCGTCCAGCGTTTTCACCGTCTGCAACGCTCTATCGTTTCCGCCCGCTTCGATATAACCGACCCTCACCGCGTCTACCAGCGTATCGCCGACCAAGATCACTTTATCCAAGCCCGCCTCGGCGATCGTTTTGCCAAGTCCTTCATTGACGCTCCGCTCCAGAACGCCGCATTCGACAATCCCCGGCGTTACGACGCACTTTCTGCCTTCAAACCTGCCCAGCGCCGCGATCGCTTCCTTTGCGCCGCGCGGGTTACAATTATATCCGTCGTCCAAAATATACACGCCGCCGTTTTCGATCAGCTGCAAACGGTGCGGGACAGGTTGCAATTTCGCGATTCCCTTTTCGATCTCCTCCGCGGTCATTCCCATTTCATAAGCCAGCTTCGCCGCCAAAGCTACGTTTTCCACAGCCGCGCCGCCAAGTAGCGGGACACTCGCCTCGATTTCTTTCCCACCGAGGGTGACCGTAAAACGAGTTTCCGTCGCGCCGAGACGCACGTTTTTCGCTTCCGTCCCGTCGGCGATCCATACGTTTTCAAGCCCGCCGAACTCCTCTTTCGCCCACGGCATCACGCCGACGCCGCAAACCGCCTTTTTCACGCCGCAACGCAAGATCTCGCTTTTTTCCTTCCACACGTTTTCCAGCGAACCGAACGTCATGATATGCTGCTCGCATACCCCCGTAAAGATCGCGTAGTCGGGCTTTACTAAACGACAAAGCTCGGCGACGTCTCCGCGTTTTCTCGCGCCCATTTCGGCAATAAACACCTGCTTTTTTTTGAAATTCTCCGATAGAACGGTCTTAGCTATCCCTATCGGCGTATTGAACGATTGCGGCGTTTCCACCACCGCATATTTTTCCGAAAGCAAGGTCTTTACTATATTTTTCACCGAAGTCTTGCCGTAGCTTCCAACGATCGCAACGCGAATCATTTTACTCTCATCTAATACCTGCCCCGCCCGTTTTACAAATTTTTCATTCCGCGCATTTTCGAAAACGCCGTCGATCGCATTCGCCGCGCAGAGTAAAAACGGAAGCAGGAGCGGCATCACGGCAAACGGCGCATACGCGATAAGCGCATAGATCATGGAACCGTTGAGTCGCGCCAAAAGCCATAATACGGCGATCAAAAGATATGCAATGAAAGCCGTCACGAACAGATACGTGCCGAATAGACGGCAAAGCCGTCCCGTGCGTTTGGTCTGCACCTTTAACGCGTATTTTCCGTCCACGATCCCGAACATGATAACAAACCCCAAAAACGGAATCGCGGAGATCAGAAGCGCCGCGCGCGTTCCGAGAAAGGAAAAACACAGGGCTATGATCGTAGCCGAAAGGAAAAGGCAAAGCGCCAATACGGCGAGACGATTGAAAACCACATTGTCCCTTCGCTTTAACCAACGCAGAAAAACTCCGTTTTTATAACCGCTTTGTTGCATCGCGCCAAGTAGCTTTACACTCGCGCAACAAAACAGACACGCGCAAACGACGCTTGCAACGATCCTCAAAACTACGTCATCCATAGAAAAATTCCTCTGCAATTAAATTAAAGGCCGTCGGCATTTCCGCAAACGCGAAGTGTCCGCCCTGTATCTGTCGCAACTGTCCCTTCGGAAAACACGCAAGATACGCCTCCGCTTCCTTAAGCGGCGTAACGGTATCCTGCGCGCCCTCTACAATCAGGACTTCGTTTTCCACTCTTCGTGCGCAATCGCGCAGATCTTCATTGACGATCTTCTTATAACTTTCTTTCATTATGGGCGAAAGAGAACGATATTCTTCGCTGCCGAACCGTTTTTCCGCAAACTGCGGCGCGATACGCTTCGCCACGCGATATGCCTTCACGCGCAGATGGTATTTCCACCCCCTGTTCATGATCACGCCCGCGGGCCCCGTCAACAAGATCTTATCGAAGGCCCCCTTTTCACGGCTTGCCAACTTCACCGCCACGCGGCATCCGAACGAATGCGCGATCACGTGCGGTTTTTCCAGCTTCAAAAGCCCGAACACCTCTTTCGTCCAATCCGCGTAATCATCGACGGAAAAAGCGCTCGTTAAATACCTGCTCCCCCCGAACCCCAAAAAATCGATCGCAGTCACCCGAAAAAAACGGGAAAAATATTCTATCTGCGCCGTAAACGCTTCCTTTGAAGAAAGGTAGCCGTGCAAAAACACCAGATCCTTACCTTTTCCCTTTTGTAAAAACGAAACTTCGGATAAAGTAACCGTAGTCCGTCCTCCTTGTCGCCTGCAAGCTACAACGTTTTTTTCATCACGAACGCGTCTTCTCCGTCCTCATAATAATTCTTTCGGACGCCGTATCTGACGTAACCGTATTTTTTATACAGCCCAATTGCCGCGACGTTGCTTACGCGCACCTCCAGAAGGCACTGCGTTGCGCCAAGAGAACGCGCTCTTTCGTGCATCGCGTCCATCAACGCCTTACCGATCCCACGTCCGCGAAAGGGCACATCCACCGCAACGTTGGCGACCTCCGCGTCCTCAAAAAGCGAGATCAAACACGCGTAACCGCATACCTGCCCCCCTTCTTCCGCCAAAAAGCTGTTGTAAAAGGGATAGCGCAAAACATCCGCCAGCATCTCTTTCGTCCACGGATCGGAAAAGCATCTGCTTTCCATCTCGGATAGCGTTTTTAAGTCTTTTTCCTCCCAGGGCCGTATCGTCATACCGTCACTTCCCAAGATTCAACTCCGCAGAGCTTTTGCGCGCGTACAGCGCGACCAATTCACCGAATGCGCCCTTTTCCGACAAAGCGCAGACGGCGTTTTGCAACCCGGTCACAGGATCGACAACCTCGACCACCGCCTTTTCCGCGATCGGCAAAACCGAACACGAACGCAACGCATATCCCTCCCCGACCAAGGCGAGAACCTCCTCTTCCGTCAAGTACGTGGGCGGATAAGAAACGCCGCCATTTTCATAGCCGCAGGCGTAATACGCGTCGTGCAACGCATCCACCAAACACAACGTCTTCTCAGCGGGCGCACCGTCTACCGCATTATATGCAGCCACGTCGAAAGAGGTGACAGGAAGGGTCGGTTTTCCGAATGCCAAGGCAAACCCTTTGACCGCAGAAATGCCTATGCGGATCCCCGTGAAAGAGCCCGCGCCGACCACTGCTCCGAAAAAATCGCATTCCGAAAGCTCCAGCCCCGCTTTTTTCAGCGTTTCTTCGACCGCGCCCATGAGCGAAACGGAGTGCCGCATCGCACAATCGGGCAAATACGTCGAAAACAGTCGTCCGCCTTTCGCCGCAACGACTGCCATATAATTCCCACTCGTATCGATTGCCAAAAAATTTTTCATCATAACACCTTAATACTCGATCTCCCGTTCGGCTTCGCCGATCTTGCGGATATACACCCGTTTCACCTTACGGGGCAGCAACGGCGCTATGTTCTGCGCCCACTCGATCAAACAAATGCCGCCCATATCGAAATAGTCCGCCAGCCCGAGATTTTCCGCCTGCTCGACGCTTTCGATACGGTAGCAATCGTAATGGAAAAGCCGTCCGTCGTAATCGTTCATATACGCGTACGTTGGGCTGGTCACCTCTTCCACGATGCCAAGCCCGCGCGCGACGCCTTTGGAAAATACCGTTTTTCCCGCGCCCATATCGCCGTCCAACAACACTACGTCGCCGCTTTTGAGGGTCTTTGCGTACCCGCAAGCAAATTCTTCCGTTTCTTCTCTCGATCTTGAAATAAATATTGCCATATTCTTATTATAATACCTCAGCGATTTTTTTGCAATTGTTTATCCGACCAAAGGCTAAATTTTTAATTTTTTCAGAACGTTGGAAAGACGTTTATAGAGCAGAAGGGTAAGAAATCCGATCGCCGCCGTCTTGATCAGATTAAACGCGACGATAAACCAAAACCCTTCCTTAAAGGCCGCCGCCGCACCCTCACCCAAATATAAGGGAAAAGTAATAAAACGATTGATCGTCAACGCCGCGACCGTACCGATCAAGCACGCCCCGATAAGGGTAAGAACGACCGTTTTTATCCCCTTCCGATATTGATACATAATAGAAGGCAACAAAATATACGAGCTTGTCATCAGCATATTGGCAAACTCGCCAACGCCCCCCGTACTGCCTGCCAAAATACGGAAAGTTTCTTTCAATACGCAGACAAGCACCCCCTCCCACGGACCCAAAAGGAAGGAGATCAGCAGAATAAATACGTTACCGAAATCAAGCTCCAAAAAGGGCACGGGGCTTACGGGAAAGACCGGAAAGCTGAGCAAACTGACGACAAACGACAGCGCGACGAAAATCGCCATCAGCGCGATCCGCCTCGTCGAGAAACGTTTTTTTAAGACTGTTTTCCAGTCGTTTTTTTGTGTTGAACGCAACCCTGTCCCTGCCGTTTCCGCTTCCACGGGCATTTTTTCTTGTTCTTTCATAAAACCACCTCAAAGTTTTTTCGGCAAATATTCTCCACAAAAAAAGCCCCGATCGATCGGGGCCGAATGTTTGTCGAAATGCCTTTCACGCCCAAAGGCGCAAAAATAAGCCTACGAACAAAGGCGCAAAAACACCTTTTCCAAACCGTTCTTTTTCCGTCCGGACTTTACCGTCGGTATCGGAATTTCACCGATTCGGGAACAACCGAAAATAAGGCCGTTCTTCGCAGACTTTACTGCCGGTGAGGAATTTCACCTCGCCCCAAAGAATATTCATGTTATATTATACACATATGAGAGTTCGCTGTCAAGCGTTCGGAGACGTTTTTTCAAACGTATTTTCTCCGACCAACGGGAAGAGCACATAGAAGGTACTGCCCTTGCCCACTTCACTGTTGATCCCGAATTTGAAGTTATGTTTTTCAAGGATCGTCCTGACGATAGACAAGCCCAACCCCATGCCTTTTACGGGACGCTTATGCATCTCCGAAGAACGGTAGTAACGATCCCAGACAGCGGACAACTCCTCGGGCTTTATCCCTACACCCGTATCCGTAACGGAAAAGCGAAAGCTCTTTTCGTTTTCCTTTTTCAAGGACACGTAAACCGTTTTATCATCGCCCGTATAATTGACAGCGTTGCCGATCAAATTGTACAATACCTGCCCGATCTTCAGCTCGTCCGCGCGGGTATACAGATCCTCGTCGATATCCGTCACAAAACGATATCCATTCGTCTCTTTTAGGTAAGCAAAGCGATCCAATATCTCGAAGGTATACGCGGACATATCGAACTCTTCCTGTTTTAATGTGTTTATCCCCGAACGGATCTTGGACAGATCCAGAATATCGTTGACAAGCGACGTCAGTCTGTCCGCCTCTTCGACAATGACCTGCGCGTGCTTGTTCCGCTTTTCAGGCACGTCGCCCGAGATTTCAATGATCATGGACGCATACGCCTTGATCATCGTAAGGGGAGTCCGAAAATCGTGCGAAACGTTGGCAATCAACTCCTTTTGCATACGATCGGTCTTAGACAACTCGTCCCGCGCAAAATTCAGCGTTTCCGCCAGCTCCACCATTTCCTCGGCATAATCCACACCGTAAAAATCGACGTCGAAATTTCCTTTTGCCAGTAATTTTGCCTTTTCCGTCATCTCGGAAATGGGTCTTGTCACCCAACCCGACACCGCACTCGACACCGCAAACGCAAGCACGATCACAAACACCGCGATCAGCGTCATTCGCACCGCCATTTTAGAGATCGCAGATATAAACAGATCAGCCGATCGGGCAATATACAAATACGTTTTATACTCCCCAAAGCCCTGCATCTCCGCACCGTAAACGTATTCGCCGTCAACGGAATAAACGCTTTCCGTTTCCCCCGTCTTCGCCATTTTTTCAAGCATTACTTTCAGCTCGTCCGAATAGTCGAAATATTCCCGTATCATCGGATCCTCCGGGTCGAATTTCTGCTCCTGCGGAAAAAGGACCTTTCCCTCTTCGCTCAGGATTACCAGCTCCACGTCGTATTCCGAAGCGAGATAGCGTAGATAGCCGCTGTAATTATCCCCGAATTCTTCCGGCGGGCGTTGCCACACCCGTTCGCGCAACGTTCGGCCCGTTTCGGCAATCCAACGCGTCGCCTCCGTTTCATATGTCTGACGCATCAGCGATTGCTGCGTAAATACGCACAAAAGCACGATCAGAAGGGAAAGTGCCGTAAAGATCGTCCAAAGAAGAAAATAGATACTTGGTCTCACCTGTTTGCGCCGCGCTATCGTCGAAGGCGCACGGCGAAATCGGGCCCGTTTTTTTTCACGTCCCGACGCTTTGGAATTCTCCTTCTTTTTCGCCATACCTTTCTCCAACGGATATCCGCTTCCCGACTTTTACGTTTTCACGACGGAAAGCCGAAAAACGTAGCTTCTTGCAACGTGAGATCACACCTCGAACTTATATCCTAAACCGCGCAACGTCACGATAAACTTGCGATACTCTTTTAAATTGCCGCGAAGCATCTTGATATGCGTGTCCACCGTACGGTCGTCCCCGTAAAACTCGTATCCCCAAACGCCATAAAGAAGTTTTTCGCGTGTGAGCGCAATACCCTTGTTACGGACGAGATAAAATAACAACTCGTATTCCTTTGGCGTAAGCTCCGCCTTCTCGCCGTCCACGTAAACGTTTCGACCTGCCATATCGATCTCAAGACCTTCGAATTTTTGGATCTCGTTGCCGATCTGCGCGCCCGCGCGTCGCTTGGTTACGGCGTTGATACGCGCCATCACTTCCTTGGGCGAGAAGGGCTTGGTCACGTAATCGTCCACGCCGATCTCGAACGCGAACAGTTTGTCGTATTCTTCTCCTCGCGCGGAAAGCATGATCACGGGAACGTCCTTATGCTTCTTGATCTCCTTTACAGCGGAAAAGCCGTCCAGATGCGGCATCATCACGTCCATTAGGATCAGGTCATAATCGTTGTCGCGGCAAAGCTTGACCGCTTCCATACCGTCCGCGGCCTCATAGGCCTCGTTGCCCTCGAACTCCACGTATTCGCGAAGTACGCCGCGGATCATTTCTTCATCGTCTACAATCAGGATCTTCATGTTGAAAAACTCCTCTTTTCTTTTTTGACTCTGTCACAGAGAATGGTTGATCAGTGATTTATCACCCTTCCACGAAAAAATACAAGAAAGACAAGTGTTTTGCAAGAACGCCGCCCCTCTGCAGGCGCGACCGAGCATAACGCAAAATGTTTCGTAGCGTTTTTTCGTAAAAGATCAACCAAGCGTATGACAAAGCCTCTTTAAAAAACTCCTTTATGCCGAAAACCGTTGGCTTTCGCCAAAAATTGGAAATCCCTTCTTTTATACTATACCCCGAAACTGTCAATTTTACGATAAATCGGAGTGAAATATTCGTGAAAATTTATATTTTTTTTGTAAAAACGGCATATTTTCTTTTTCTTTATATTTTCTTTATACAGTATAACAGATTTTTCTCCGTTTGTCAACTTCCCTCCGCAAAAGCTTTCTCCCGTCTGCTTGTCTTTGTTTTTCAAAGATCCGCACATTCCCGCAACGCACCGCATATACTGTAATAAGTATATTTTGCGAGGAAAACGGTTATGGAATTGAGTTTTTCGGAACTTCGCGCAAAAGAAGTCGTCAATACGCAAGACGGAAGAAAGCTCGGAAGAGTTTGCGATATAGCGCTTTGCTATCCCGAAAACAAATGGATCGGGATCGTCGTACCGAATAAACGCGGCTTTGCCGCAAAGCGTAACGATCTGTTCATAGAAATGCGCAACATCGTCAAGATCGGCGAAGACGTCATCCTCGTCAACGTGGGGCTCCCGCGCGGAGACAACGGACGGGATAATTGCGGCAAGCGCGACCACGGCTCCAACAGCCCCCCGCCCCCTCGGGATCAACGCGGCTTTTCGGGATATACCCAAAACAGAAATTACGAAGAGTTCGAATAAGCCTTTACAACAAAGTAAACGAACGAGGAGCGAAATTTTTTTCACTCCTCGTTCTTTGCGAGTTTTCTTTTTAGCCTCGCAACCAATATTTTGCGCAATCGCCGTTTATCAGCAAATAAGCAGCCATTGTCGCATCGGAAAGCGCGGCTTCGGACACGGACAAGCCCGTTTCCGACAGATTCGCCGTCGTTCGCCAGCCGCTCGCTTTGGGAAAGATCACCTTGTTGAGTACCGTCGCCCCGCTGAAAGCATAGGCCTCTATCATCGTCACGCCCGTTCCCAGTACGACCTCCGTCAAAGAAGCGCAGTTTTGAAAAGTGTGCGCGCCGATCGTTTTCACCGTATCCGAAAGCGTGAGTTTTTTCAACCCTACGCAATGGGAAAACACACCTCGCACGATCTGCGTGACGCCGGAGGGCAACGCCAACTCCGTCGCCTCGCCCGTGTATCCGATCAAACGCGTTTCCCCGCCCGCGGTATACGTAACAAAACCCTTGTCATCCGTTTTGATGCCGCTTTCATATTCGGCGGACGTATATACCGCTTGTATGTAAGGACCGAGTTGACTTTCACTGTATTGCCCCGCGATCACCGTCAAAACCGAACGATTATATACCTCAACCAAATTATAACACTCATAAAACGCATTCTTTCCGATCTTTTCCACGTTTTTTCCGATCGTTACGCTGACCAACGTTTCACAGCCTTCAAAAGCCTTTTCTTCGATCTCCTTTACTGGCACCCCCAGCCACTCGTCCTCGATCACGATAAAACGGTCGTTTTCCGATCTTCTCCCCACGCAAATATAATAGGTACCATCCGCGCTCAACTCGTACATGGTACCCTCGCACGAACATTTCCCACAGTTTTCGCAAACGCCGTTTTGATAGTTGTGTCCAAGTGCCTCGATCGGTTGATAAGTCGTATATTCGCAACGGTTGCACGTTTCATACGCAACCCAGCCGTCCATTTCGCACGTTGCGGCTTTTCCACCATACGCCTGCAATGCATGACCGAGCGCCGAAAGCGTCTCCGTAACCGCCTCTCCACAACTGCATTTTAAGGTCTTTATCCCGTCCTTTTCACAGGTCGCAACCAGCGTGATCTCCGTTTCATCAAATACATGGGTATGCTCTTCCGTTTTTTCTTCGCGCGTGACGCCGCACGTAAGACAGGTATATACAGTCGCCGTCGCGCCAATGGATCCATTATCCCAACAATGTCCTTTCGGAGGAATTTCCGCTTGTTCAACTAACACTTTTCCACATTTTTTGCAATGCGCCCCTTCCGTTAAACCTATCTTTTCGCAGGTGGATTCCACTGCGTTATCCACAATTTTCTCGTGCGGCAGAGCAGGTATTTGTTGATAAGTCGTATATTCGCAACGCGCACACGTTTCATACGCAGCCCAGCCATATGACTTACACGTCGCTTCCTTCCCCTCATATTTTGTCAAAAAATGTTGCAACGCGACGATCTCGCGATACGTAGAATAGTCGCACCCTTCCCGTTCGCAGACCGCGTACCGTTCCCAGCCGATGCTTTCGCAGGTCGGCGCTTTTCCCTCATGCGTTTTCAGGCTATGTCCCAGAGCGGGAACCTCCGTTTCCTCGATCGTTCCGCACCCACACTTTCGCGCTTGTATCCCCGTTCCTTCGCACGTGGGCATTACTGTAATTTTATATTCATCAAATACATGGGTATGCGCTTCGGTTCTTTCTTCATATACTTCGGCACAATTTAAACAGAAAAATTTTGCCCAACCGTCCTCCTCAGACATCTTTTTCCAATCGTGCCCTATCGGCGGTAGAATGACTTGCGTAGTATATCCGCAACCCTCGCGTTCACACGCCTCGTACACACCCCACCCCGAAGTTGCGCATCCGACCTCTTGCGCTTGATATTTCGCTATCTTATGTCCCGGCGCTTTGATCACTTCATAACCGTGATCATAGCCGCACCGCATACAAACGTACAAGACCAGTCCGTTTTTCTCACAAGAAACAGGCACCTTCACCTCGCAGTATTCCTTGTTGTGACCCAAAGCGGCGAGCTCCGCATACGTCGTATACGCGCAACGGGTACACGATTCATAGGCGTTCCAGCCAACCGCCTCGCAAGTCGGTTCCTGTGCTTCGTACAACACGCAGTCGTGCCCCAACGCCGGAATCATTCGATAGGTCGTATATTCGCAACGGCTACAAAATTCATACGCCTCCCAGCCGTACTCAAGACAAGTCGCTTCTTTGCCTTCGTATTGCAAAAGCGCATGTCCCAAAGCCGGCAATTCGTTATAGGTCGTATACTCACATCGCGTGCAGATCTCATACGCATTCCAACCGATCTCCTCACAAGTCGGTGCTTGCGCTGTGTACGGCGAGGTAAGATGACCAAGCGCAGCCGATTCTTCATACGTCGTGTAATTACATCGCGAACAGACCTCATACTTCGCCCAGCCAACCCTCTCGCACGTGGGTTCTTGAGCCGTATAAGATACGAGATCGTGACCAAGCGCCGCAATCTCTTCGTACGTAGTATAACCGCACCGCGCGCATGCCTCGTAAGCTGTCCACCCGCCCTCTTCACAAGTTGCCGCCTGTTCTGCAAACCGAGCCGTATCGTGACCGAGCGGAGCAAGCGAAACCGTGCTTGTGAAACCGCAGCTGCAAAATCGGACGATCTCGCCCGCCTTGTCACAGGTCGGCGCCACGGTCTCCACCTCGCTGATAAACGCGTGCATATGCTCGGGCGCCTCGTCCTTGCACGCAACCGCGCAGACAAGACCTACGCCGACGATCAGACACAACGCTACGGCGTAAAACCACCTTTTGAACCTTTTCATACCTTCCCCCTCTTTCGTATCTTATTATTTTTTCGTCATTTTGGGACAGTACTTTATGTAAAAAAAACACCGTATGACCAACGCCACACGGCATTTTCCAAAAATCGTTACGTCTTTATAACAAAAACGCCATACCTTTGCTATCCGCCACGATCATATGCGATAAGTTCCCATAATTGTCATCTGATTGAAATAGCAACCGATATACGCGCTACCCTCCTTTGAGCGAAGACTCTCCTCAATCGTTACGTTAAAATCAAACAGTCGTCTGGAATTATCAGAACTTTTCTCATTTTGTTCTAGTAAATATTGGTATTGTTCATCGTTAAGGTCCAAGCACAAATACAAATCTCCGCTATACGTTTGCTTTTGACCTCGGAAAGACACTTCGGGATTCAGCGTTTCGCAAAGCTCCAACAAAAATTCCCCGTTTTCATCCGTCAGCGCGCGCTGTTTCCAAGCGCCTTCCTCGTTTTGCGTGTAATGGATCCAGTACGTCGTACTACGATTATCCACGATGGGGCCTTCAAAATTCACACTGCAAGCCTGCAACGCATAATCGTTTAACTCAACTTCCGCTTTGACGATCAACACCTGCCGTTCCCTTTTTCCGTCGTAGACCTCTTGACCGTAACGTATATTTTGCGCAACCGCCACTTCCTTCAAGGTAAATGCGCACGTGCCGTCCGCATTTTCAAATCGCTCGTCAAGCCCGTAACGATTCGCCGTATTTATCGGTCTTGTCCAATCGATATGAGGCGAAAGCCGCCACCCAAAACAAGAACCTATACAAAACACTGCGTACGCCAATGGAAGCACCACCAAAAAAAATATAAATATAGCTGTGACAATCCATTTTGATCTTTTTATCTGTTTCATAATCCTTACCCAACATTAAAAGGTTAATTTAAATGGTCGTATACGTAAAATGTTTCCAGTGAAGAACTATATGCTTCAGGGTCATACCAAACAGATTCTCCTGCGTTATATCTTTGAAAACTTTGTCCATCATCAACATTAAAAAGATATGCTGTTTTTGTAGAACTAAAAATCCACCAACCGGAGGTATAACTATATTTTCTGTACCCCAAACAAGCCATTGAATGGGTTCCATAACGAGAACTATTCTTAGCAATCAACATCTGCGAGTGTCCGTTTCCCTCAAAATAATACTCCACTAAATCAAAATCATAACCTACATTTTTTATAGTTAAATCGTATGAATACTTCAACAATGTAAATGACATTGTATACATAACACGCTGATGATTCGTTCCCGTCTGCATCCCCAATCCTACATCATATCCATAATTTTTTTCATAAACAATTTGACGGATGTCAGCATATAATTGAGGAACATTATCTATCGCCTTAGTACCTATATTTTTATCGGCAAATTTTGAATATATATTTTGATCGTTTACAACCCACCCATTCGCCAAGTTTGCCGCATGATTGGGTTCCCGACTTTGAGGGTCATATTGTATAGTTGTATTTGGAAGATTGGGACACAATCCTCTTTTTCTCCAACTGTTTAAGACAGAATAAACAGCATTTAAGACGCAATTATTCTCTGATAGAGGATCAATACTATCTTCTGGATATTCAAGATAAATGGATGTATCTTGTTGTAAAATATGATCGAAATTACTGATAGAATAGCTTTTTTCAAAAGTATAATGCGGATAACGTTCCGCGACATAAGCGTCAGGATCATAAATTCCCCCATCACCTTCCCTATCTTGACCTGCATATGCCGCCCCTACAAAAGCCCCCTCATTCCGAAAATCACTTTCGTCCTCCTGTCTGATAATCTCAGTTTCATAATCTATCAAAGAATTGGTTTGAGCATCATAATATTTAAAACCTCTCGAAGCACTGAAAAAAGCAAATTCTACACCTTTCAAATAGGTTAATTCCCCTTTCGTTTGAAAATCATACAATTCAAAATCGGGGGTTACTATCATATAACCGTTATCCGAATTAAAATCAATGTATGTAGCATATTTATTTTCTCCAATGATATATATAATTGACGAAGCCTCTATTTCATAAGCTTTCAACTCCTCATCGTTTACAAAATTATATTCTTGCACCATTTCACCAAAATTAGCGCTGATAAATTCAACAAGCCGTTGATGACTTCCTTGATAGTTATTTTTTTGTTCAATTGCTCTTTCCCACGTAAAAAGTTCATCTTCAACAATAAAAGAATTTTCTAAAGGGTCTTCTGCCTTAGCGACTTCTACGTTAAAAAAGAAAGAACAAGAAGACAAAATTGCACCTATAGCCAAAATAACACTTATAATTTTTTTCATAATACTATCTCCTTTCTTATTTTTTAATCATTTCAATTTATTTTTTGTTTTTTATCTTCAGCCACATTGGTCTTCATCTCCTTAAATTAGAGGTATAATATTTCAATTTATAATATTATTATACACCTTCGTATATGCTTTGTCAATACCTTTTGGAAAAATTTACCAAAAGATTTTATAAAGCAAAAGACCCGCTTTCACGAGTCCTTTGCCGTATTTATCTTTTTACGAGATGTTTAATCGGATATTATTGAGCGCGTTTTTCTCCAGCCTCGACACCTGTGCCTGCGAAATGCCGACCTCTTCGGAGATCTCCGTCTGCGTTTTCCCTTCGTAATATCGCAAAAACAGGATCTTCTTTTCCCGTTCTCCCAGCTTTTCCATCGCCTCGCCCAGCGCCACGTGCTCCGTCCAGATCTCGTCCGTGTTCTTTTCGTCGCAAAGCTGATCCATCAAAAGCAGGGTATCGCCCGATTTGTTGTACACGGGCTCGTAAAGGGAAACGGGATCGGAAATGGCGTCCAGGGCGTAAACCACTTCGCGTTCCGCCACCTTCAATTCCGCCGCGATCTTTTCGATCGTCGCTTCCTCGTCCCGCTCCTCGATCGCCTCCCGCGCTTTCAGCACTCTGTACGCCATATCGCGAATAGATCGGGAAACGCGAAGGGAATTGCCGTCGCGAAGATAGCGTTTGATCTCCCCGACGATCATGGGTACGGCATAGGTGGAAAATTTCACCCCGACGTTCATATCGAATCCGTCGATCGCTTTGATCAGCCCCACGCAGCCCGCCTGAAACACGTCGTCCGCGCCGAGGTTGCGGATACGGAAACGTTTGACCAGCGACAACACCAATCGCATATTGCCGACAATAAATTTATCCCGAGCGACCTTGTCGCCGCTTTTCAGCTTTCGCATCAACTCCTCGTTTTCCTTCGCCGTCAATCGCGGCAAACCGGACGTATCCACCCCGCATATTTCCACTTTTTGCATAAGTTCCTGACCTCCTTTTCTTATGTACGATCATAAAAGGACGGGGGCAGGGATGCGTTGAGATAGTCTGATCAGGTTAGATGAGTATGCGCAACCTACGTTTTTTTATGCACACTTCTCGTGACGATTTATTCCATTTTTGCTATTTCCTTTTTAAGGCGAAGAATAATTTTCTTTTCCAAACGTGAAATGTAGCTTTGCGAGATACCCAACATATCCGCAACGTCCTTTTGCGTCATTTCTTCACCGCCGCCAAGTCCAAAACGCAAAAACATGATCTTGCGTTCCCGCTCAGAAAGTTTTTTAAGCGCCTCTTTCAGTTGTTCCTTCTCCGCGTTGGATTCGATATCCCCGTACACGCTGTCCGCAGGGGTACCTAAAACGTCGGATAAAAGTAATTCGTTGCCGTCAAAATCCGTATTCAACGGCTCGTCAAAGGAGACCTCCGTTTTCAGCTTCGCCGTACGACGCAGATACATGAGGATTTCGTTTTCAATACATCGCGAAGCGTACGTCGCCAGCTTTATATTCTTATCCACGCGGAAAGAATTGATCGCCTTGATCAATCCGATTGTTCCGATCGAGATCAAGTCGTCGTTGTCCACGCCCGTGTTGTCGAATTTTCGGGCTATGTATACCACCAACCGCAGGTTATGTTGGATAAGCTCGGTTTTTGCCCGCTCTTTCTCGCTGTCCTCTTCCAAAAGACGCAGCATCGCACTCTCCTCCTCCGTGGACAGAGGCATGGGCAACGCCTCGCCATTGCCGCAAATGTAATCCACGGTCGTCTTTTCCGTCAAAACGTCGATCTTTCGCAAAAAGATCTGTAATACTTCTAAAATTTTCATGATCTGTTCTCCTCATCTAAGCTGTTTTCGAATATGTACGAACTTAAAATAATTTTATGCTCCCTTGATAACATATTCGTCGCTACGGCAAAATATACCCTTCTTTTTCGCTTTTCGCCGTTCGTTTTTATCTCTATCCCGCCCTCATACAAAGGTGCTGTCTTTTCCCCACCGAGCGTACTGATCTTTATTTCATCGCATACCTGCCCCCCGCCTTCAAGAATTTCTTCTCCAAAAAGCGTATATCCCAAATCAGGAGAAAGAAAACAGACTGGCAATCCGTTTTTGACTGCAAGATTCCCGCTGTCCAAAAACCCAACGGCGGTGACGGTCTTGTTTTTATACAAAAGCCGACAATCGTACAAAAAACGGCTTATACGTTTTTTTTCGTACAGCTTTCGGACAAAAAACAGCGCAACCGCAGATAAAATGGCAAAACCGATCATAACGAACCAGCTCGGTGCTTTATCGCCGTTAAAATTCTCCGTTACCGCCAACAGTACGCCGCCGAATCCAAAAGCATATATAAAGAAGAATACGGTCGTAAACGCATACCTGCCCCACTCCTTTCTCGTTTTTACCTGTCCGAACGCCATCAAACAAAGCAACGCACCGACAGAAAATTTCAACGCGTATCCCAGCCAAGACGGCAACCGCAAAAGCGGATATACGATCGCGAATACCGCGCCGAACACCGCCCCGCCAAGGATCCGCCACAGGCGTAAACGCTCCCGCGCAGACTTTAGGGCAAGCGTCAACAACACGCCGTCGAAGAGAAAATTTTCAAGGAATGCATACTCGACGTATATTTCCATAGCCCTACCTCACCCCGCAAGCGATGAAGCCATTATATCACGTTTCGGACAAAAAAATAAAAACGCCTTTTGTTTAAAAAGCGTTTTTCTTGTCGAATGCAATTTCGTTTTATCAATAGGCGCAGATAAGATACTCAACGTTGCCCTCCGCATCTACCTCCGCCACGTCAAATCGCGCATTGGGCTCCTCGCCCGTCTGCAACCAATAGTATTCCGCGATCTTGCGATAGCGTTTCTGTTTCGTCTTTACCACTGCCTCACGCGGCGCGCCGTACGCGTTCGAGGCGCGCGTCTTTACCTCCACAAACGCGATCTCGTCACCGTCCCTCGCGATGATGTCTGCTTCGCCGAACGGCGTGCGATAGTTACATTTCAAGACCACGTAACCATGCTTTTTCAGGTACTCTTCTACGATTTTTTCGCCCTTTCGGCCTAAAGCTTTTTTGTGAACGTCCTGCGGTGAATCGGGCATAATCCAAACTCCTTTATCGCATTGATGTGCACTGCCGTGCCATATCCTTTATTTTTCTCGAAAGCGTATTGCGGATACAGCACAGCACAATCTTCCATCAAGCTGTCACGATAGACCTTAGCGATAATGCTCGCCGCGCCGATGGAATAAGACAGCGCGTCGCCATGCACGACGCTATGCTGAGGCATCGCCACGTCCAACGTCATGTTGCCGTCGATGATCACCACTTCAGCGGATATAGAAAGCCCCTCGATCGCTTTTTTCATTCCCAGCTTCGTCGCTTCGAGAATATTGATCTCATCAATCTGTTTTTCGTCTATTTCTACGATCGTATACGCCAATGCCCGTTGCTTGATCCTTTCCGCCAGTTCCTCGCGCTTCTTCGCCGAAAGCTTTTTGCTGTCGTCAACGCCTTCAATGATCGCCGCATCCTCCAGCGGCATGATGACCGCCGCACACACGACCGGCCCCGCCAAGGGGCCTCTGCCAACCTCGTCTACGCCTGCAATATATTTATATCCTTTCTCCCGCAAAGCGCACTCGATTTGCAGTTTCTCTTCTCTATTCCACAATTTTTTCATCGGTTTTCCTTGTTCAACGCATACCTGATATGCCCATTTTTTCAGAACTCAAAATCGACGTAATCACTCGGGCTTTCCAAACACATTTTTCCAATGCGGCCTTTACGAAAATCGTCGATGATCGCCTTCGCACCACGCTCATAATCAAACTCGCCGCCACGAAAAATAAACCCACGGCGTTTACAAACCGCTTCATACATACCCAAACCTGAAGAAAAATCAGTGATGCCGTACCGATCGGTAAGATATTGCGGATATTTTTCCGCGAGTTCGCCCAAAAGTTCCAACGCGACGTCGTCCATATCGAGGATATCGTCATTGATACTGCCGATATAGGCAAGGTGACGGGCG
Source organism: Candidatus Scatosoma sp. (assembly GCA_045128175.1). Taxonomy (GTDB): domain Bacteria; phylum Bacillota; class Clostridia; order Christensenellales; family Borkfalkiaceae; genus Scatosoma. Next base: position 2,235 of record JBGVRF010000095.1, on the reverse strand, counting down.
TGGTATTGATTATCGAAAGAAGGAGGCATCGTCCCGGGAGTGTCGAGCAAATCGAACCCGCCGCATTTCAGCCAGCGCACGTCGCGCGTTACGCCCGCCTTGTCCCCTGTCTTTGCGCGCTTTTGTCCGCTCAAAAGATTGACGATCGTGCTTTTACCCGTATTCGGGATCCCCGCGACCATAAATCGGAAAGTCCTGTTCAAGCCCTTTGCTTGCGCGCGCGCGCGTTTTTCTTCCGTGATCGAGTTCAGCTGTTGCAATAAAATACGCTTCGTTGAAATGTTCGTCGAATCGCATTTCACGCAGTATTTTCCTTTCTCTTGAAAAAATTTAACAAATGCATCCGTCTTTCCGTCGGCAAGGTCCGCTTTATTGAGAACGTAAAGAATCGGCTTTTCACCGAATATCTTTTTGAGATTTTTATTGACGGTAGCGATAGGCGCGCGCGCATCAAGCACACAGATAACGCCGTCGCAGAGATCGCGTTTTGCCTCCATATCCCGCATGGCTTTGGTCATATGCCCCGGGAACCATTGTATATTTTTCATTGTAGTGTTTCCTTTTTAATACGCAACGTTCCGCCAACGTTCCGTTGGATCTCGTCTTTGTTTTTTCAATAAACCTAACTCGTGCGAAGTAAAATAGTGGAAAGGCAAGCGATGCGAGGCTTTCCGAAGAGAAATGTACGTCTGCGCAACGATGTATTTCGTAGCGGTTTCTTCGTTTTACAGGAGATCGGGGCGTTTTTTTCTAGTAATCTCCACCGCCCGTTCCCTGCGCCACGCATCGATCTTGGCATGATCGCCGCTACGAAGTACTTCCGGTACCGCCAACCCGCGATATTCCTGCGGACGGGTATACTGCGGATATTCCAATAAGTTCTCCGAAAAGCTTTCATCGACCAGCGACGAAGTGTTGATCACTCCGTCTACGTACCTGGAAACGCAATCGGCGATCACCATCGCGGGCAGTTCTCCGCCCGTCAGTACGTAATCCCCGATCGAAATTTCTTCGTCGATAAAAAGATCGATTGCGCGCTGGTCTACCCCTTCGTAATGCCCGCAGAGCAGGATCAGATGCTCGTATTCCAGCAATTCGAAAACCTTTTGTTGCTTAAATACCTGGCCTTTGGGCGACATATAGATCCGCCTTGCGTTATGCCCGGGATCGAGTGCCTCGATCGCACTGCCGATCGGCTGCGCCATCATCACCATACCCGCACCGCCGCCGAAAGGATAATCGTCGCATTTAAGATGCTTGTCTTCCGTATAGTCCCGAATGTTCACAACGTTGATCTCGATTTTCCCCGCGCGTTGCGCTCTGCCTAAGATGCTTTCCTGCATCGCCGAAAACATCTCGGGAAATAATGTTAAAATATCTATTTTCATATCGTTAATACCATAAGCAATGGGAAGCCAACGTTCCGTTGGATCGAGTTGTTGGCTTTCAGCAACCTTGACTTTTGCGAAGTAAAACAGCGGAGATGCGAGCGATGCGCGAAGGGCGAGCATTTTCGAAACGCAAGAAAGACAAGGAAAGCGCGGCTTTCTCGACGGGAGCGTACACGGACGTACGTGAGCGAGAGAAAACGCAAGCTTGACGCTGTATTTCGCCGCGGATTCTTCGTTTTAAAGGATCGCCTCGACAAAACTCTGACTGTTAAACGTCTCCAGATCGTCAATCTTCTCACCGACCCCCGCAAAGATAACAGGCAAGGACAATTCGGACGAAAGAGAAAATACAAACCCGCCCTTCGCTGTGCCGTCAAGCTTTGTCAGAACAATGCCGTCCAACTCGATCGCTTCATCGAATACGCGCGCTTGATTGACTGCGTTCTGTCCTGTCGTCGCGTCAAGCACCAGCAGCTTCATGAAATCCGCTTCGGGGTATTCGCGCTGTACGACGCGGTCCATTTTTCGCAGCTCGTTCATCAGATTGTCTTTGACGTGCAACCTGCCCGCTGTATCGATGATCACAACGTCCGTTTTCTTCGCTTTCGCCGATGAAAGCGCGTCGAATACAACTGCGGAAGGATCGCTTCCCTCTTCGTGTTTGACGATACGCACCTTCGCGCGCTCCGCCCAGATCGTCAGCTGCTCGCTTGCCGCCGCGCGGAAGGTATCCCCCGCCGCCACTGTCACCGTCTTGCCTTTGGACAGGAAATAATGCGCTAGCTTGCCCACCGTCGTGGTCTTGCCTACGCCGTTGACCCCGACCAGCATAATAACGCAGGGA
>JBGVRF010000094.1:0-3697 GCA_045128175.1 Candidatus Scatosoma sp. | reverse complement strand
ATTTGATCTTTGGGTCGGAAAAACAAAGGATGAAGCTTCGTATTCGTGCGAGAAAAAAATAAATTATTTAGAGAGGAAGAACGATGGTTATTCGATATCTTGGACATTCTTGTTTTAAACTGACGTCAAGCGACGGTGTATCGCTCATTACCGATCCTTTTACAAAGGTTGGATATGAGTTACCCGACGATTTAAAGGCGGACGTTATTACGATAAGTCACGGGCATTTCGACCATAATTACGTATCCGCGGTCAAAGGGGAGCCCGAGATCGTAAGCTCGGCGGGAGAATATAAAAAGCATGACATAAAAATCATCGGAAAAGAAAGCTTTCACGATCCGTTGCAGGGAAGATTGCGCGGTAAAAACATTATTTTCAACTTTTGGATCGATGGTATCGAGTTTTGTCATCTCGGAGATCTCGGCGAAGAAATTTCCGACGAACTCCTGGAAAAGATCGGATCGCCCGATGTATTGTTTATTCCCGTAGGCGGAACGTATACGATCGACGCCGTGCAAGCAAAAGAATACGTTGATCGCATTTCTCCGAAAGCAGTTATCCCCATGCATTACAGACCGAACGACGGCGCATTGGATATTACGTCGGCAGAAGATTTTTTAAATTTTTACAATAATTCGGAATTACTTTCCATTCCGAATGGAATCATGCGCCTGTTTAAAAAGGATCTCAAGGCGGATGAAATACAGATCATTTATATGGAACGGATGAAATAAGATGAGCGAAAGGGATTTTAAAGAATTTAAACGCGTCTGTAAGGAATATCTTTTTAAGCTGAATATTGCGCATTTGCGTTCGTATGGCAGATATATCGGTGTGGCAAGATCTACGACGAAGAAAAAAGAAGATTTGATAGAAAATATAATTTCTATTCTTTGCGAAGAAGCAAAGCCTTCGGAAAAAAGCAACCGAGGCGCGCCCGTTCTTTCGGAATATATCGATCCTAAAATCTTAACGGATATCGAAGCGATGAAAGCGCGGTACTGCTCACAGGAAACGCCCGAAGCTTTCACCCCGCAGATGGGTACGGCTGAGCGTATTTACAGATTTCGTCAGGAGAACCATAACATATTACGGGTGGAAGATCCGAAAGCGAAGGAGTACGAAAAAAGTCATCCGTATTTCGAACAGATATTCCGTGGGCAGCTAGAACAAATGAACGAAGGCCCGATGCTTCTTCCGATCGACGGATCCGCACCGACCGAACGTGTTTTGATACCGATAGAACAGATCCGTAAACACGATCTTCGCGAAGGGGACGTTATATCCTGCCGTTTGCTGAAACAGGCGAATTTCTTTCTGGCAGGAGAAGTTTTGGCTGTCAATGGTCTTGTTGTAGGTTCTTTTCAGCGTAATCGCTTCAACGACTGCACGGCTTGTTACCCTTCGGAACGTATCGTTTTCGGGGATGGGAAGTTAGCTTCCACTTCCACCGCAAAATTTTTTCGCTGGTTGATACCGATCGGAAAAGGACAGCGCGCTTGTATTATTTCTTCTCCGAAAGCAGGAAAGACCGGACTTTTGGCAGAGCTTGCAAAAGCAATAAAGCCGAGCGTCGAAAATGTTACCGTAATGGCGCTTTTGATAGATCAATCGCCTGAAAACGTCGGACAGTTCAGAAAGATCGTCGATAAAGAAAATTTGATATTTACGACCTATGACGATGCACCTGAACGCCAGGTGTTTGCTGCGGAGTTTTTACTTAAACGCGCGAAAAGATTGGCGGAGGGCGGAATGGACGTCCTTATTCTTGTCGATTCACTCAACGCTCTTGCCCGTGCTTTCAATGAAACGGAGGCGTCTGAGGGAGGAAAAACTTTTGCGGGTGGATTGGAGAGTAAAACGATACATTATATCAAAAAATACTTTGGAGCAGCCCGTTGTCTGGAAGAAGGCGGTTCCATAACGATACTCGGCGCCATTTCTGAAGGTACGGGAAATCCGGCCGACGACTTGATCTGCGCGGAGCTTTCCGCTTTGGATAATCTGGAGATCCGTTTGAGCGACGATTTGGCAAGGCGTCGCATATATCCGGCGCTCGATCTTACACAGACTCGTATGAAAGAAGGCGACGTCTTGCTTTCAGAGTCGGAGGCTACTTTCAACGTTTATATCCGAAACGTGTTTTTACCTGCTTTCGGAGCGGAACGGTTGCTGCAAATATTATCGCAGTCGGAAAATTACGCGCAGTTTACAGAGCTTGTCAAAGCTGAAAAAGCGAATGATTTTTAATTGAGATCAAACTTATCCATAAAAATTTCATCAGAAAAACTGGTATTTTATTTTTCGATGTTTAGCATTTAATATTATTCTTTGAAAGGCTTTATATTTAAAGGTAAAGGAAGAAAAAAAATCTTTTTTTGCGTTAAAATCGTATAAGTTTTTTCCATACCACATTTTGTGCTCAGTCGCTTGACTTTAACACAAGATGTGGTATAATATTAAGGCACGAAATGAAAAAGTACACAATATATTGTGTGTATACGGTATACGATAACACAAAATGTTGTAGTTTTTATATATTAGAGTAGTGGATAATAAAAGAGAAAATAGGGGCGTACGAGACGGATGAAAGAGATGAAAATTATCAAGAGAAGCGGACAGGAAGTCGTATTCGATAAAGAAAAAATCGTTGCGGCGATCCGCAAAGCCAACCGTGAAGTGGGCGAGCGCGATCGTATTTCAGAAGGCGCTTTGCATGCGATCGTTGACGTGGTGACGGAGGAATGTGCTAACCTCGGTCGTTCTCCGCATGTAGAAGAGATTCAAGATATGGTCGAAAACCGTTTGATGGCTTCCATGTCTTTTGCGCTTGCGCGCAAATATATTACATACCGCTATACGCGCGATCTCGTCCGTAAAGTTAATACGACGGACGCGCAGATCCTTACGCTCATCGAATGTAACAACGAGGAAGTAAAGCAAGAAAATTCCAATAAAAATCCTACGGTTAACAGCGTTCAGCGCGACTATATGGCAGGGGAAGTATCGAAGGATCTCACTCGTCGTATCCTTTTGCCTGACGATATCGTTGCGGCGCACGATCAGGGTTTGATCCATTTTCACGACGCGGATTATTTTGCGCAACATATGCATAATTGCGACCTTGTAAATTTGGAAGATATGCTCCAGAACGGTACGGTCATTTCGGGGACTTTAATCGAAAAACCGCACAGTTTTTCTACGGCTTGCAACATCGCTACGCAGATCATAGCACAGGTCGCCTCCAACCAATATGGCGGACAAAGCATTTCTTTGACGCATTTGGCGCCTTTTGTCGATATCAGCCGTAAAAAGATCAGAAGGGAGGTAGCGGAAGAGCTTTCCCGTGTCAATATTACCAATGAAGATCACATCGCAGAGATCGCCGAAAAACGCCTTCGTGACGAGATCCGAAGGGGAATCCAGACGATCCAATATCAGGTCGTTACACTTTTGACTACCAACGGTCAGGCACCTTTCGTAACGGTCTTTATGTATCTTAACGAAGCCCGTAACGAACAGGAGAAATCCGATCTTGCGCTGATCATAGAAGAAACGCTGAAACAACGTATTCAGGGTGTTAAAAACGAATCGGGCGTATGGATCACGCCTGCGTTCCCCAAGCTGATCTACGTACTCGAACCGGATAACGTTTCCGAAGAACAGCCGTATTGGTATCTCACCGAGCTTGCGGCAA
>JBGVRF010000093.1:0-10224 GCA_045128175.1 Candidatus Scatosoma sp. | reverse complement strand
CACCTCGAAGTCGTTGGGGTCGTGCGCTGGCGTAATCTTTACGCAACCCGTACCGAAAGCAGGATCTACGTATTCGTCCGCAACAACAGGGATCTCTCTATCCGTCAGAGGCAGTTTCAACGTCTTTCCGACGAGTGCCTTATAACGTTCGTCGTCGGGATGCACCGCAACCGCTGTATCGCCGAGCATTGTCTCGGGACGGGTGGTCGCAACGATAACCTCCGCGCTACCGTCCGTAGCCGGATAACGCAGATGCCAGAAATTACCCGCTTCTTCCGAATATTCTACTTCCGCATCCGAAAGCGCAGTTTTACAGCAAGGACACCAGTTGATGATTCTATCGCCCTGATAGATCAAGCCTTTGTTATAGAGGTTGACGAACACCTCGCGCACTGCGCGAGAGCATTTTTCATCCATGGTAAACGCCTGACGGGACCAATCGCACGAAGTACCCATCTTGCGCTGTTGCAACATAATGCGGTTGCCGTACTGTTCTTTCCAATCCCAGGCGCGCTTTAAAAAGCCGTCTCTGCCGAGATCGGCTTTCGTCAGCCCTTCCGCTTTCATTTTTTCGACGATCTTTACTTCTGTTGCGATCGACGCGTGGTCGCAACCGGGCAACCACAGCGCGGCATAACCCTGCATACGCTTGAAACGGATCAGCGTGTCCTGAAGCGTGGCGTCCATTGCATGCCCCATGTGCAACTGTCCCGTAATATTGGGGGGTGGCATCATAATGGTAAAAGGCACCTTATTTTGATCGACCTCTGCGCGGAAATACCCCGATTTTTCCCAATCGGCATAGATCCTGTCCTCGAAATCTTTGGGGTTGTACGTCTTTTGCATTTCCATATTTGTCAAACCTCTTTGCTTCTCTTGTTGATTATTGAACCCTTATCCTGTGCTGCCTCCAAAAAGGGCGCTATGTTTATTATATTACTTTCAAATAGAATTGTCAATTATAAATGCCCGCGCATAGAATATATTATTCCAAAAATTTTTTTAATTCGGAGATCCTTATGAAAAAAATCATCAAATTTACAAGCGCGGCACTCGCCGCTTGCTTCACCTTACTTCCCTTTTCCGCTTGCGACGGCAACAAGAACGACGGAACTACAACTATTCGTCTTAACGAAGTGACGCACTCCGTTTTCTACGCGCCGCTGTATCTTGCAGATGCGCTGGGCTATTTCGAGGAAGAAAAGATCGAGATCGAACTGACTAACGGCGGCGGCGCCGACAGCGTTATGGCGGCCGTACTGTCTGGAGATTCCGATATCGGCTTCTGTGGCCCCGAAGCAGCGCTTTACGTACTTATCGGAGGTTCGTCCGACGTGCCGACCGTCTTTGGTCAGCTCACCAAACGCGACGGCTCCTTTCTCGTTTCCCGTAACCCCGAACCAGACTTCAAATGGGAGGATCTGAAAGGCAAAGAGATCCTTGCCGGCAGAAAAGGCGGCGTTCCCGCCATGACGTTCGAATACGTACTCGGCGAATACGGTCTTAAAGATGGGACTGACCTCACCCTTAATTACGACGTTGCTTTTAACCTTATGGTCAGCGCGTTTGAAGCGGGTACGGCGGATTATTGCACGATGTTCGATCCTACCGCTTACGAATACGAGGCGGCAGGCAAAGGCTACGTCGTCGCTTCCGTCGGCGAAGCCTCGGGCGAAGTACCTTATACTTGTTTTATCGCAAAAGAATCCTGGATAAACAAAAACAAGGACACGACAGAGGGTTTCCTTCGCGCCGTGACAAAAGCGGTAAAATACGTAAACGAAACACCGTCCGAGACAGTCGCCCCCTATCTCTCCGCTTATTTTGAAGGTATTTCCGAACAATCTTTGGCTGCGTCCGTGGAGCGTTACCGCGCGATCGACGCGTGGCGAACGGAACTCACCATGACCGAGGACAGCTTCGACCGTTTGCAGGACATCATCGAAAACGCAGGCGAGCTTTCCCGCAGAGCAAGCCTCAACGAGTTGGTCGACAATAGCTATGCGGAAAAAGTATATAAGGAAATTTACAAAAAGTAAAAATTATACAAAAAATAAAACTGTAAGGAATATACGCAAATGAAAGAGGTTTTACGTTTCGAAAACGTCTGGATGCGCTACCACAGCAGGCAAGGGGAAACGATCGCGCTGGAAAACGTCAATTTTTCCGTTGCGGAAGGCGAATTCGTCGCGATCATCGGTCCGTCGGGATGCGGAAAAACCACTCTTTTATCCCTGGCGGCAGGTCTGCTTTCCCCTTCGCAGGGCGCTGTGAAAACAAGCGGCGTATCCTTTGGTTATATGTTGCAAAAAGACGAGTTGTTCCCCTGGCGGACGATTGAAAAAAACATCTTTCTGCCGTTGGAGATCAAACATGCAAATACCCCCGAAAACAGAGCCCGCGCGCTTGCCCTTGCCGAAAAGTACGGATTGCAGCAATTTTTAAAAAATTATCCGTCCTCGCTTTCGGGAGGCATGCGGCAACGCGCCGCGCTCATCCGAACACTTGCCGTCGATCCCGACATATTACTACTTGACGAGCCGTTTTCCGCGCTCGATTATCAGACGCGGCTCTCCGTCTGCGACGACGTATATAAAATCATCCGCAACGAGAAAAAAACCGCGCTTCTCATCACACACGACATCAGCGAAGCGATCTCGGTCGCAGATAAAATTTTCGTTCTGTCCCGCCGCCCCGCCCGTGTTGTCGCCGCACACGATATTTCTTTTCCCGAATCAGATCCGCTCAAGCGACGTGAAAACAAAGAATTTTCCCGTTGGTTTGAATTGCTCTGGAAGGAGTTGAATATATGAAAAACGAAAGAAATCATTCTCCCGAACATCTCGCTTATCTCAAAGGCGTCAAAAAGAAAAATATCTTCGTCGACATCGCGCGGTTCGCCATTTTGATCGCCTTCCTTTTGCTCTGGGAGCTATCCGCGCATTTTGAATGGATCAATCCCTTCATCACTAGCTCCCCTTCCCGTATTTTGAAAACCATAGCGGAACTGTATACGAACGGCACGCTGTTCTATCACGTCGGCACCACGCTTTGGGAAACGTTGGCGGGCTTTGCCATTGCCGTCGTTCTCGGATATACCATTGCGTTGCTGCTGTGGTGGAGCGAAGCGTTCCGCCGTATCTCCGAACCGTATTTCGTCGTCCTCAACGCATTGCCGAAGATCGCCCTCGGTCCGCTTATTATCATCTGGTGCGGCACGGGCTGCAAAGCCATCGTATTTATGACCGTCCTGATAGGCTTGATCGTCGCCATATTAAATATGTTGAACGGTTTTATGTCCACGGACGAAAACAAACTGTTGCTTTTAAAATCGATAGGCGCGACGAAAATACAACTGCTGACAAAACTCGTGATCCCTTCCTCTTTACCCGATTTTATCGCTATGCTGAAAATCAACGTAGGCATGGCATGGATCGGCTCGATCATGGGCGAATACATCGTTTCCAAAGCCGGCATCGGTTATCTCATCGTCTACGGTGGGCAGGTATTCAAGCTCGACCTTGTAATGAGCGCAGTATTTATCCTTTGTATATTGGCAGCCGTAATGTACGCGCTGGTCGCGCTTTTGGAACGGATCGTTATCAAAAACAGACAATAACCCAAGGGCCTTTAAGAGATTTTGAAGTGAACCCCAAAGTTTAGACAAAAAAATATTAAATTTGCAAATGAGTTCTGTACTGTACAGGGCTCATTCCTTTTAATTTAAGAGAAATTCTCTCATTATTGTAATACCAAAGGTATTCCTCCAAAGTACGGATGAATTCATCCGTACTTTGGAACGTTTCCCCATAAAACATCTCCGTTTTCAATCTTCCGAAAAAATTTTCCATGCTACTGTTGTCCAAACAGTTGCCTTTCCTTGACATGCTTTGCTTTATATTGTGCTCGGCAAGCATATGTTGAAATTCTCGCATTTGATATTGCCAACCCTGATCCGAATGTAATAACGGTGTTGCTCCTTCGGGAAGTTTTTCAAACAATCCTTGCAACATTTCTCTTGTTTGCAAAAAGTTCGGACTCTTGGAAATTGAATAAGATATAATCTCTCGGTTATATAAATCCATTATAGGAGAAAGATATACTTTCTCGTTGCATACGGAAAACTCTGTTACGTCCGTTGTTAGTTTCTCGAACGGTTTCTCTGCTGTAAAGTTTCTCTTTAAGAGATTATCCGCCACTTTCCCGACTTCGCCTTTATAAGACTTGTACTTGGATTTCCTTTGTTTTGCTTGCAAATTAAGATTTTTCATTAGCTTTAACACCGTTTTATGATTGATGATATAACCTTTTTGCCGTAAAATAGCGAGAATACGCCTATACCCGTAACGAGCTTTATTCATTTCAAAGATTTCACTTATTTCTTGCTTTTCTACGAAATACTTATCTTGTTTCTTGCCTTGTTTTAAGTAATAGTAGTACGTACTTCGGGGAAGTTTAGATAATAAAAGCAAATCTTTAAGCGGATATTTCTGCCTTAGTTCAGAGATTATGAACGCCTTTTCCCGTTCTTTTGCTCTTCCGCAAGTACTAAGGCACTCAGTTTTTTTAGGTATTCTATCTCCATTCTAAGTCGTTGATTTTCTGCGATTAAATCTTCTTCTACTTGCTTATCCAACTTAGCTGGACGACCACGTTTTTTACCGTTTATGGTTGGGCGACCACGATTATCTTTTGTCAAGCCTTCTATACCTTCTTCTAAATATTTGCGTTCCCATCTTTGTATCATTGCTCTTGCGCCACCCGTTTCTGCATTACCTAAATTGTATTTGCGAACGGTTTCATGATAACTATAATGATGTTCTCGCATATCTAGTATAACAGATAATTTAAATTCTGGCGAGTATTTTTTGTTCTTTCTTCCTTTCTTTTTCATAAAAATATGCACCTACAAAAGTTTGTCTAACTTTTGGGGTGCATATCACTTCCCGCGACAGCCCTTTTCTTAATACCGTATCTATCCTTTGACAGCACCGCTTGTCACGCCTTCCACGTAATAGCGTTGCATACTCATAAATAACGTCACGATGATCGCGCCGACGACGAATGCGCCCGCGCAAAAGACTGTGAAGTTGTCATTGAAGCTGTTCTTTTCCGCATTGATCATCTTATACAAGCCCAATGAAACCGTATACAGATTGCGGTCGCTGATGATAGTGTTGACAAAGATAAAATCGCACCAAGGTGAAATGAACGACGTCAATACCGTATAAACGATAATCGGCTTTGCCATCGGCAAAATGATCCGCCAAAAGACGATCGGCTGGCTGGCGCCGTCCAATATCGCCGCCTCTTCCATCGCCCGCGGTACCGTATCGAAAAATCCTTTGCAGATATAATAAGATAACGCCGCACTACCCGAATACACAAGGATCAATGCCAAAAGCGAGTTTGTGAGTCCCATCGCTTTTAAGATGAAGTACACAGCGATCATACTCATAAATCCGGGGAACATACCCAAAACGAGTAGTATATTCATGATCGGCTTGCGGAGGCGGAAACGCAGCCTTGAAAGCGCGTAGCTGACCATAAGAATAAACAGAGTTGTTAAAGCGCATGAACAAGTCGCGACCAAAAGAGTATTCAACAGCCAACGCGTAAACATCGTATCCTTGAACAGTCGGACAAAATTGCCGAAGCCGAGCTGTAAATTGTCGGGGATCAACGTATTGATGATGCCCGTAGACGGCGTTACGCGAAACGCCGTATAGATCAGATAGCAAATCGGCAACACCCATATAACACCCAACGTGGCAAGTAGCGCATAAACGACGATATCCGAAGCGTGTTTTCCGATTTTTGCAATATTTTTCTGCACTATTGAAACACCTCCTCACTTTTTGCTGCGGAAGTTCGGTTGAACGTGATCAGAGACAGTGCTGCGCTGATGACGAAGATAATTATACCGATTACCGAAGCAACGTTATATTTCGGATTTTGGTCGGTCGTTAAGCGGTAGAGCCACGTAACCAGAAGGTCGGTCGATTGCGCCTGCGTGCCGCCGCCGTAATAAACGTTGTCAACGGGACCGCCACCCGTCAGCAACCATATGACGTTGAAATTGTTTATATTTCCGACGAATTGCGTGATCAGATAGGGCGTCGTGATATGCAACATATACGGCAACGTGATATGGAAAAATATCCTTATAGGCGACGCGCCGTCTATCCTTGCCGCTTCGTAATAATCCGCAGGAATGTTCATGAGTATGCCCGAACACATCAACAGCGTATACGGTACGCCGATCCAGATGTTGACGAGAATGATCATCACACGCGGCAACAAAGAAAAATTCCTTTGATCGGTCAGCCATAAGATATTTGTGCCGAGGATCTTGTTCAAGATACCGTCCCCGTCAAGGATCTTCTGCATTAAAAGCAGCGTGACGAATTGCGGCACAGCGATCGCCACCACGAACAGCGTACGCCAAAGCGCTTTCAGTCGTATTCCTTTTTTATTGATGAGCAACGCGATAATAAGCCCCAAAAAATAGTTTGTAAACGTTGCAAAAAACGCCCAGACGAACGTCCATGCCAGTACGCGCAGGAATACGAACGCAAAACCCGAAGTACCGCCCGAAAGAGAAAACATCGTCTTGAAATTGCTGATGCCGACCCAATCAAAAAGCTTTCCGGGCGGCATATGCGCGTAATCGTAATTGGTAAATGCGATCAATACCATGAAGATAAGCGGCATCACAGTAAAGACCAACAGTCCCAAAAACGGCAACAGTAGCAGCGGCACGTAGAAACGCTCGTTCAACAACAAACGGATATCTTCATTTAAGGTTGCAAGGGACACCCCCGCCGCCCGACGTTTGTCGTTTTCATAGTTTCCTTTGACGTTCATCGCCCAAAGAACGAGAAACAGCGCAATGATCACAAGACTGACTACGCCGTACAGCAAGATCAGAAAGCTATTGTCGCCCTTTATCTTTTCGAATATCTGCAATTCTTCGTTCCACTCTTCGCCTGCAAGCTTTGTGCCAAGATCGCCCGAAAACAGATGCCCGATATATCGGCCGCCGAAAAAGATCATATACAGGATAAACGCCGTCTGTATAAGAAGATAGAACAGCCCTTTTGCGATCTGACCTCCGGCGATCTGTCCAAAGCCCATAATCAAAAAGGAGAGACGGGTGAAGCCCGACCCGTTTTTAAAGGCGTTGATCAGATCTTTGCCCGTTTTCGATCCCGTCAGATTTTCTTTTTTTTCTTTCACCTTCTCTCCTCCGTCATTTTTGCTTTTTAAAGAGTTTTTCCGCTAACCTTTTCGATCGAGTCCACACACGCTTTTAACTGCGCCGTCAAATCGAAGTTTCCGTTTTGCGCGCCCGTTACCATTGCCGAGCCCAGCCCTTCCATAGGCACCCACAGCGTGGACGGTACGTCCTTTTGGATCTTACTGTGGCCGAGCTGTTCCGTGATCGCCTTCGCGCATAAGTCCGCCTGCACTCTTTCGTCAGCCCGCGCTTCTACGTCCGTCGGCACGAAACCACGCTCTTCGAAATGCTTGATCTGGTTTTCCTTATTCGTATAGAATTCTGCAAAATCCATTGCGTCCGTTTTGTTTTTGGAATAATTATTTACGCCCATCAATTTATATCCGGCAAAGGAAACAAGCTGAACTTGTTCTTCGCCCGTCTGACCTTTGTTAAAGGTATAGGTGGGAAGCTTCGCCGCTGCGAAATTATCACCGAGATAGCTTTCGATCGTCTTTCTGTTCCAGATCCCCGATACCGCGGCAACGATTGAACCGTCGTTAAAGCCTGCCGTGATCTTTGAATCGTTCGCGTCCGCCTTCAAACGGCTGTCCTTGACGTAATTCCACATCGCTTCCGTGACCTTCGCGCCCGTTTCGTTGCCGAAATCACAGGTGATGCTTGTTTCCGCAAGGTTATCGTTATATTCCACTTGATACCCCAAGTCTTTACCGAAATAGAACGAAGTCGTATACCAGCCGTCCGTCATGGGAAAAGCAAACTGCTTGCCATTTCCGCATTTGCTCAAGATACCGTCAAAGGTCTTTACGTCCTCAGTGTTCAAAACGGAGCTGTTATAATACAGAAAGAACGTATTATCCGTATACGGCATTCCGTACACGCTTTCCGTTCCGTTTACAGTCGTCGTTGCGGAATCCATCGACGCGTCCGAATTAGCAGCTTTTACGCGTTCTAACCGTTCGCCAGCGATCTTAGCCAACGCGTCGCCGTTGATAAGCTTGGGAAGCTGATCATTGGCGTAAGAGAATACGTCCGCCGCGTTCTCAACGTCGTTCAAAATGCGCGTTGCCACGTCGTTTTCGCCTTGAATATCGATCGTAAACTGATAATTCTTTTCGGGATTTTTCGCTTTAAATTCTTCTGCGACCGCCGTTGCGAACGCCTTATCCGCTTCGGAGACCCAAACCGTTAATTTGACCGTATCGGCGGAATTGCCCTTGTCCATACAGCCTACAACGCCGAACGCCGCGCTGAGCGCCAATACGCCGCAAGCGAATTTTACCGTCTTTTTCATAAACTTTCCTCCTCGTCCGTATTTCGGACAATCATTTCTCATAGTTTTGCTTTTCCCGACGGTTTTTATACCTAAATAAAAAACAAACGACGAAATTTCTTCCGTCGTCTGTTCTTTTATTATTCAATTTTTCAAAGCAAATTTATTTTATGACCGAGATTATTCAGCTACAACGGTATACCAAGCATATGTATCGCCGTCTGCAATAGGTGCCGCTTCCAATTTATAACCATCAACGATGTAAACCAAATGGCCGCCTTTTACCTTCCAGTCACTATTGTCAGCATTTTTGAATGCTTGGAAGGTGGGATCACCGTAGAATTTGGTGCCTTCATAGATGTAAACAGCAGTTGCTTTTTCGATCATAGCTGCGGCGTTATTATATACGTCGATATGGTTTGCATATACGCCATTGTCCATCATAATTTTGAAACTGCAGTTCTTAATGTGAACCTGAGCATGACAATTAACGTCGATAATCTGTCCAGATGTAATGCCAGTTGTATTGGTAGCCATAGTGCCCTCAAATACTACATTTTCAAGATTAAGAACAGATGTGGGGTTATATTCATTCTGTCCACACTTCATAGCCTTATGAGCATTATAAACAGGAGAGTGTCCGCCAACGGAAATAAACGCGCCTGCCTGATCTACACTATCAACGGAAATAGTACCATTCTTGATATTCAAAGTGCCACCGTGAAGATCAATCGCGTGATCGGTAGCGGAGAGTTCATAACCGTTCAAGTCAACGTTGTATACCTTATTCGCATATTCAACAACGTTGATGGTTGCACCATTTTCTTCAGTAGTTCCAGTTACAGTCCAATCTTGCAGAACAATATCTACATCTGCAAGCTCGATATCGTTCATCAACTTAACGGTTTCGCCACTTTTAAGATTCGTCAGTGCATTTACGAAATCAGCGGCTGTTTTGACATTATTACCGCCAATTTCTTCGTATGTAGCATTGTTGTCATAATAATTGTCAAAGCTGTCGCTTTCCACAGTTGCTTGCGCCGCGACAAGATTCACGCCAAACGTGATCCTCGGGGCTTTGTCGTTTACGTAGTTTGCTTCGTTCCCCACCGTTTCGGGCATCGTCACGACAAGCGCAACTTCGTCTTCTTCCTTCGCTTGAAGCGTCGGCTCGAACTTATATCCACGCGCTTCTATACTTGTCATATCTAACGTAACGTCCGAAAATTTCGTCGTTGCGCGCACTTCGTAATCTTTACGGGTTTCGTATGTACCCCACGTTCTTTCGTCGTTTTCGTCCGTTCCTCTCCATGCAAGCCCTGTATACAGATACTCGGACAGCTTAAATTCGCCCTCTGCGTTTTCACCTGCCTTTTCGCTTACCAAGTCGATACCCAAACGGTATTTCAGCGATAAGCTACCTACGTTGGCGACCTTCAGATATACCACCTCCGTGTGACCAGGTTCCCAAAGGGTAGCTTCCGTAAACAACGGTTGTCCGTTGTCAAGCAACGTCCAATCGTCCGCGAGCTTCGTTTTGTAATACAGCTCAACGTCGAGGTTCCCCGCCGTGATGACGTTGTTAGTGCTGGATACGGAATCCGTGAACCAAGCGAACGTCGTGCCGACAAGCATCGAGCCGCAAAGCGTCAACGATAATACACTCGTCAACAGAGCGCGTTTCGTGTTCTTCTTGTTCATAAATTTTATC
>JBGVRF010000092.1:0-6125 GCA_045128175.1 Candidatus Scatosoma sp. | reverse complement strand
TCCTTTCGCGCGATCTGTACAAGAAAGGTATCAATCCTCCCATTGACGTATTGCCTTCTCTTTCCCGTTTGAAGGATAAGGGTATCGGTCGCGAAAAGACTCGTGAAGACCATGCGGACACGATGAACCAGCTGTTCGCGGCTTATGCGCGCGGTAAAGAAAGCAAAGAACTTTCCGCGATTCTCGGCGAAGCGGCGTTGTCCGACGTAGATAAACTGTATGCAAAGTTTGCGGAGGCGTTTGAAAAGGAATACGTTAATCAAGGCTTTGAGAAGGACAGAACGATCGAAGAAACGCTTGATTTGGGCTGGAAATTGTTGAGGATTTTGCCGAAGAGTGAGTTGAAACGTATCCGCAAGGAATATATCGATAAATACATGACGGACGGAGAGGACGATGGCAAGGCTTAACGTAAACCCGACCCGCATGGAGCTGAAGAAACTGAAAGCCAGGCTGACAACGGCGACGCGGGGACACAAGCTGTTAAAAGATAAATCGGATGAAATGATCAGGCGTTTCACGGTGATCATCCGCGAAGCGAAGGTTTTGCGCGAGGAAGTGGAGTCCGAGCTGTCCGACGTGTTGAAGCAGTTTTCCATCGCGCGTTCGGTGACTCCGTCGTTTGAAGCGGAAACGGCATTCTCGATGCCTTCCGTTGCGGTGAAGGCGGAATGTAGCGTTGAAAGCGTCATGGGTGTGGACGTACCGAAGGTGGAACTGATCAATGAAAAACGCGCAGACGGATTGCCGTACGCATATTCGGAGATCACGGGCGAAGCGGATTACTCGGTGCAGAAGGCGTCGGAATTGCTTCCTAAGATGGTGGCGTTGGCGCAAACGGAAAAAACGGTGCGGATGTTGGCGGAGGAGATCGAACGTAACAAGCGCCGTGTAAACGCGCTGGAGTACGTCATGATCCCGCAACTGGAAGAAACGATCAAATATATCAAAGATAAATTGGACGAAAACGAACGCGCCGCGGTCGTGCGTTTGATGAAGGTAAAAAGTAAGGCGTAAAGCAAGATAAAAAGTGCCCTCGGAGTTTTTCCTCCGAGGGCGTAAACGTTTTTGACGTTATTTTTTCTTATTTTTACCGTCCGTTTCCGCGAACGTAAAGCTGTATTCGATGTTAGGATTGACAGCAAGTAACGCGCGGACAAACTCTTCGTTCTGTTCCTTTTTCAAAAAGGAAAGCACGAAATATTCTTCTCCGACGTTTACCGTCATCTTGGTCGTATCCGTATCCAACGTGATCGCGGTGAAATCCTTGATTGCGAATTTGCTTTTGATAAAACCGAATTGTGTAATAAAGGTTTTATCTTCGACGACATATTGCGATTTTATCAATACGGCGATCACAATCGCGATGCAAAATACACTGACAAGGACAAGAAAAGGATATATCAGGACGTCGGAAAATTCCGCAATACCGTATTTGACGATATTGTATACGCTGACGCCGATACCCACAACGCAAAGGATAAGTACGGCAATCGCCACTGCGATGATAGATTTTGTGAATTTGATAGGAAACGTTTTAGCCTCTTGGGGCGCGGGATTTTTTTTCATACTTCTATTATAACACTTAAAGTAGCAAAAAGCAAGGGGAAAACGGTGTGTTACGATGAATGCAAGATGAAATCTCCGAAAATATTTTTTATATATTTTCAGTTAAGGTGATCGGGTGGTTGCAAAATGTAAAGTAAAGCGGTATAATAATAGGTATGAAAGAATATACCAATGAAAATCTCAATACGGAAGCCTCGGAGGCGGGGATCGCGGAAAGAGAAAAAAAGCAATTTGTCAAGATGACGAAAACGCCTATTTCGAGGCTGATCATCGGGCTGGGGATCCCGACGACCCTCAGTATGATGGTCACTTCGCTGTACAACCTTGCCGATACCTATTTTGTTTCGCTTCTTGGTGACGACGCGATCACGGCTGCGGTCAGCAATCTTTTGGCGTTGATGTCGATTATTCAAGCGATAGGTTTTACATACGGCATGGGCAGTGGCAGCATCGTTTCCCGATTGCTCGGAAAACGCGACCGTGAAGGCGCGGACAAGGTCGCTTCATCGGCATTCTTTATTGCGGCTGTCAGTGGGTTGGTCATTCTTATGTTCGGATTTCTGTTTCTGGAACCGCTTATGAAGCTGTTCGGATCATTGGATGCGGAGGTGTTGAAGCATTCGAAAGATTACGCGGTGTTTATTTTGATCGCGGCACCTATCATGTGTATGTCGTTCGTTATGAATAACGTTCTGCGAGCGGAAGGAAAGGCGGTTCTGTCCATGATCGGGCTGGTCGCGGGCGCGGTGGTAAACGTGGTTTTGGACCCGATTTTGATTTTTGCTGCTGATCTGGGCGTTACGGGTGCTGCGTTGGCGACGTGCGTCAGTCAGATCGTCAGCTTTTGCATTCTGCTTGTGATGTTCCTTTCGGGAAAGACGATCACGCGGTTGCGTTGGCGCTCTGTTTCCCGAAAAGGCAATGTGTATGCCGAGATCGTCGCAACGGGTTTTCCCTCCTTTTGCCGGCAGATACTTGCCAGCCTTTGTACGGTATTTCTCAATCGTGCGGCGCATACCTACGGCGGAGACGCGGCGCAGGCGGCGCTCGGCGTTGTACAGAAGGTATTTATGCTTGCCTTCTCCATCTCCCTTGGCGTGGGGCAGGGGTATCAGCCTGTACTGGGATATAATTACAGTGCGAAACGTTTTGATAGGGTGAGATCGGCATATTTGTTCACACTCGGATTTTCTACGACGGTTATGGCCGTATTTGCGATCGTTTGCGCGATCGTTGCGCCCGGATTGATGCGCGTGTTCAGCTTATCCGATGTTGCGACGGATATCGGTACGTTGACCTTACGCTTGCAATGTATTTGTATGCCGCTGTTGCCTATGAATTTTATGGTGGGATTAACTTATCAGGTTGTAGGTAATAAAGCGATCGCCGCTTTGTTGTCCGTTTCCCGTCAGGGTCTGTTTTATATTCCCGCCGTGTTGATTTTGCCAAGTTTGCTGCAACTGTTCGGCGTACAATGTTGTCAGGCGGTGTCCGACTTTCTTGCGTTCTTTTTTGCGATACCGTTTACGCTTGCTTTCTTCAAGACATTAAAAAAGGAAGGACAAAAATTTAAAGAAGAACAGTCGGAAAATTTGAAAGAGGCATACCAGGTATGCGATGAATCAAAATTTTTCTCTGAATAAAGAAAGAAACGTAGTTTTGAAAATATCATACTTTCATTCTTTTTTGTGAAAAAATTACAAAGAAAAAAAAGGAAAAGTTTTTTTGTCGGAAGATTGCTTTTTTTATTTATTTTTGTTATAATAGTATAAGAGAAAAGGTGGGCATAAGTATAGAGGCAAAATTTAAGGTCGAAGAGGTGCTTTATGAACAACTTTGAAGAAAGAGGAAGTCAAAGCTTTTTTAAAGCGTTTTCCGCGCGCCTGTTTCTACATGGTTGCACTATGCCTTTTTCGGAGGTGCAATGCGCTCTTTTTTCCAAAAAAATTGGCGTAAAACATTATAAACACAAGGAGTGCAAAACAAAAACTGCACTCCTTTTTGATTTTGAAAAATAAACTTGGAGATAAAAAATATGAGTAAAGTCGGTATTTTAATGGGCAGTAAATCGGATCTTGACGTGGTCAAGCCTACGGTTGCAGTGCTGAAGAAATTCGGCGTGGAAACGGAGGTGCGTGTTATTTCTGCACACCGTACGCCCGAAGAAGCACACGAATTCGCGGCGACGGCAAGGGAAAAGGGCATGGAGGTCATCATTTGTGCGGCTGGCAAGGCGGCGCATTTGGGCGGTGTGATCGCGGCGCTGACGACCTTGCCTGTGATCGGGCTTCCCGTCAAGACGGACATGATGGGCGGTTTGGACAGCCTGCTTTCCATCGTACAAATGCCTTCGGGAATCCCCGTGGCGACGGTGGGGGTAAACGGAGGTGAAAATGCGGGATTGCTTGCACTTCAGATCCTCGGTATCAAGTATCCCGAGATCGCCGCGCAGCTGGAAGCTCATAAACAGGCAATGAAGGACAAGATCAACGCGGACGATAAAGCGTTGCAGGAGTTGCTGTAATTTTTTCATGATGAAAAATACGGCAGTCGGATAAATTAAAAAAAGAAAAAAATTTTTAAAATAAAATGGAGAATACAATCATGGAAAAGAAAGAACAACTTTACGAAGGCAAAGCAAAGAAAGTGTATGCAACCTCTGATGAAAACCTCGTCATCGTATCCTACAAGGACGACGCAACGGCGTTCAACGGTTTGAAAAAAGGCACGATCGAAGCCAAGGGCGTCATCAATAACAAAATGAGTAACTTTTTGATGCAGATCCTTGAAAAGCAGGGCGTTAAGACTCATTTTGTAGAAGAGCTTTCCGAAAGAGAAACGCTGGTAAAGAAAGTGAAGATCCTGCCTTTGGAAGTTATCATCCGTAACATTTCCGCGGGTTCGTTTGCAAAACATTACGGCGTAGAGGAAGGTATCGTATTTGAGGAGCCTACCATCGAATTTTCCTACAAGAACGACGACCTTGGCGATCCTCTTCTCAACGAATACCACGCGCTTGCGCTCAAGCTTGCAACGAAAGACGAGATCGCGCTTGTAAAATCCATGGCATTCAAGATCAATGAAGTATTGAAAGAATACTTTAAAAAGCTTAACGTAACCCTTGTTGACTTCAAGATCGAATTCGGTAAAACCGTAGACGGTGAGATCGTACTTGCTGATGAGATCTCTCCCGATACTTGCCGTTTCTGGGACAGTACGACGGGCGAAAAACTGGACAAAGACAGATTCCGTCGTGATCTGGGCGGCGTAGAAGGCGCATATCAGGAAATGATGAGAAGATTGATGGGGGAATAATCGAATGGCGGTATTCGGTATTTTCGGCTTGACAACGGAAAACGTAGCTTCCAGCGCCTATTACGGTTTATACGCTTTGCAGCATCGTGGTCAGGCGAGCAGTGGTATCGTCGTCAACGATGACGGCGTGTTCCATGCTTATAAAGATTCCGGGATCGTCAACGACGTATTTTCGAACAGAATCTTAAACGAGCTTGGGCAGGGACAGATGGCGCTCGGTAACGTTCGTTACGGCACCAGTGAGACAAAGGACAGGGTCAACGCCGAACCCATGCTTGTCAACCATATCAAGGGAAGATTGGCGATCTCTCACGACGGCGGCGTGGTCAATTATGCCGAGCTTCGTAAAGAGCTGGAGCTGGAAGGCGCGATCTTCCATACTTCCAACGAAGTGGAAGTCATCGCATATATGATCACGAAAGCTCGTTTGATTGCGCCTTCGATGGAAGAAGCGATCAGCAAGGCGATGGATCGTATCAAGGGCGGCTATTCGTTGTTGGTCATGTCTCCGCAAAAGCTTATTGCGGCGCGCGACGAAAACGGCGTACATCCGCTTTGTTACGGTATTCGCGGTGATGGCGAATACGTAGTCGCCAGTGAAAGTTGCGCGCTCAATACGGTAGGCGCACAGTTTATACGTGAGATTGATCCCGGCGAGATCGTCGTGTTCTCCAAGGACGGCGTCAAGAGCCTTCGCGACCATTGTGATAAGAAACCCGAGCGACTTTGCGTGTTCGAGTATCTGTATACGGCAAGACCGGATTCCGTGATCGACGGTTGTTCGGTACATCTTGCGAGAAAGCGCGCGGGCGCCTTCCTTGCGAAAGCGCATCCCGTGGAAGCGGACGTTGTGATCGGCGCGCCCGATTCGGGAATAGACGCGGCAATCGGTTACGCGGAAGAATCGGGGATTCCTTACGGACTGGGATTGATTAAAAATAAATATATCGGCAGAACGTTTATCGATCCGGGACAAAACGTACGGGAAGATAAGGTAAAAATAAAGCTCAATCCCGTTGTGGAAACGGTAAAGGGCAAGAGAGTTATTTTGGTAGACGATTCCATCGTTCGCGGAACGACGATGGCGCGCGTGGTAAAGCTCTTGCGCGACGCAGGCGCAACGGAGATTCACGTTCGTTCTTCTGCACCCGCCTTTTTGAATCCCTGCTACTATGGAACGGATATTGCATCGAGAGAAGTTTTGATTGCTTGCAATCATACCGAGCAGGAAATGGCGCGTA
>JBGVRF010000091.1:0-3880 GCA_045128175.1 Candidatus Scatosoma sp. | reverse complement strand
GCTTACCTTGCTTTCTCGCTTTTTGAAGGATCTCCTTGCCTTTCTCCTTTACGTTCCGCCGATACGCCACCAAAGCGGAAAATCCCGCCGTCAAAGCGTTTTCTATCTCTTTTTTACCCAGCTTATACGCTGAAAGCGCCTTCTGCAAATTTTTTACCGTCGAAGCGCGTTGATTGAGATCGATATACGGAGAAAGGAAATTTCTTTCGTTCAATCGCTCGTTGTTCGCTTTTAAAAGTTCGCCGTAATACGCCACCACGGGACAATTATAATGATTCGTCGAAGCACGTTCGTCGATATTATAGCTTTCGCCGGGATAGAAAATAAAATCGACGCCCTTATCCAACAGGCTTTCGACGTGCCCGTGCATCAGCTTCGCGGGATAACATACGGTGTCGCTCGCTACCGTATGTTGACCTCGGAAATACAACTCTCGATTGCTCTTATCGCTGACGACGACAGAGAAACCGAGCGTCCTGAAAAACGTCGACCACAGCGGCAATTGCTCGAACATAACCAGCTGCATCGGCAATCCGACCACACCGCGTTTCCTTTCCTTATCGGACGTCAACGCAACCCTGCCCCCGTCGTTTTCAGAAAAAGACAACAAGCGCGCGTATTTATATTCGTAAATATTCAATTCGTTGCTCTGCGGTTTAGATCCCGCGCCGCGTTCGCATTTGTTGCCCGAAACGAACCGACCGCCGTCCGTAAAGGTCAAAATATTGACGTTACAATGCGAAGTACAGCCGCGACAGACGATCGCCTTGGACGTATACGAAAATTTCTCCAATTCCGCCGCGGACAAAATCGAAGACTCCCCCGCTTGCATCTCCTTTGCATACAGCGCCGCGCCAAACGCACCCATCAGTCCTGCGATAGCAGGCCGAACGACCTTGCGCCCCGTTTCCATTTCAAACGCGCGAAGTACGGCGTCGTTCATAAACGTGCCGCCTTGCGCGACGATATGTTCCCCCAGCTCTTCCGGCGTTCTCGCACGAATGACCTTATACACGGCGTTTTTAACGATGGAAGAGGACAGTCCTGCGGAAATATCCTCTACACTTGCGCCCTCTTTTTGCGCTTGTTTCACCGCGCTATTCATAAATACCGTACAGCGCGACCCCAGCTCCACGGGCGCTTTCGCAAAAAGCCCCAACCTCGCAAAACTCTCTACGTCCATATCCATCGCCTTGGCGAACGTCTGGATAAACGATCCGCACCCCGAAGAACACGCCTCGTTGAGCATGATCGAATCGATCGCACCGTTTTTCACCTTAAAGCATTTGATGTCCTGCCCGCCGATATCGATGATAAAATCCACTTTCGGATTGAAATATACCGCCGCCTTAAAATGCGCTACCGTTTCCACGATCCCTTGATCGAGCTTGAGCGCCGCTTTGATCATATCCTCGCCATAGCCCGTCACCGCCCCCGCGCGGATACGGATCCGATCTTCACAAAGCGCATATATCTCTTTGAGCTTCTCCACGACGATGTCAAGCGGCTGTCCGTTGTTTGTCTGATAATGCGAATACAGAATGCGGTGATCGTCCGTAATTAGGATCAGTTTGGTCGTCGTCGAACCGCTGTCGATCCCGAGATAGGCGTCCCCCTTATAAGTACGGATGTCCGCAAAAGCAAGATCGCTTTGCTTGTGTCGCGCAACAAACGAATCGTATTCCTCCTGCGTTTCGAAAAAGGGCTTTCCTCTGGTCACTTCATCGGAAACGTGCGCATTTTCGATCCCAAAAAGGATCTCTGCGATCGGCTTCGCCTCTTCACCCATCGCCGAAAACGCCGCGCCGAGAGCCATGAATACGGGCGCATTTTCGGGGAAAACCGCGTGTTCTTCATCCAACCCCAACGTGTCCGTAAACGCTTTTCGCAGAGACTTCAAGAAATGTAACGGTCCGCCGAGGAACAATACTTTACCTTTGATTCGCCTGCCTTGCGCCAGCCCCGACACCGTCTGTTCGACGACTGCGTGAAAAATAGAAGCCGCAATGTCCGCTTTCGCCGCGCCTTGATTGATAAGCGGCTGAATATCCGATTTTGCAAACACGCCGCAACGCGACGCGATCGGATAACGTTTTTCCGCAGTCAAAGCCAGCGCATCCATCTCGTCCACGCTCAGATCCAGCAGAGTCGCCATTTGATCGATAAACGCGCCCGTACCGCCTGCGCAGCTGCCGTTCATACGCTGTTCCGCACCGCCCGTAAGAAAAATGATCTTCGCATCCTCGCCGCCCAGCTCCACCGCAACGTCCGTATCGGGATAATATTTTTTGATGGCAATAAACGCCGATTGCACTTCCTGCGTAAAACAAAGTCCGCTTTTTTCCGCAAGCCCCAACCCCGCGCTGCCCGTGATCGCCGTTTTAAAAACCGCGGACGGAAATGCCGTCGCTATCTTTTTAAGTCCGCTCAAAACACATTCCTTTACACGCGAAAAATGCCGTTCGTAGCTGGTATATAAAATTTTTCCGCTCGCTTCATCAACAACCGTAAGCTTTACCGTCGTCGAGCCCACGTCGACGCCTAAAAGTTTCGCCATTATGTTTACACCCATTTTTTCAACTCTTTATTTCTATATTATATCATGTTTTTGTTTTTTTTCAATGAAATTTCGAGCCGTTTCTACAATTTTTTTATACTTTTTTCTTCCGCATAAAAAAACAAAACTGCTTCCGCCGACGATTTTTTCTCCGTATCCGCACCGCTTTTCTCAAAATTTTCCCTTCAAATCATTGACAAATACGCCCGAAAAAGGTATAATATCAGTAATTCATATGGCAAAGGCGCCAAGAGGTGAAGTATTCCCCGTTGCCTTTGCCTCTTTTCGTTTAACCGCATACGATTTCGATTTCCCATTTTTGTACAAGGAGATATAATAAAATGAAACTCGTGTCAGATTATTTTAGCTGTATGGTATTTGACGACAAAGTAATGCAAGCTATGTTATCCAAAGATATTTACGCAACGCTCAAGCGCACGATCAAGGACGGCAGAAGCCTTGACTTGTCCGTTGCGAACGCCGTTGCGGCAGCCATGAAGGATTGGGCCGTATCCCTCGGCGCGACGCATTATACGCATTGGTTCCAACCGATGACGGGCATCACCGCCGAAAAACACGACAGCTTCATCTCCCCTGACAAGAACGGCAGGGTGATCATGGAATTTTCGGGCAAAGAGCTGATCAAGGGCGAAACGGACGCTTCGTCCTTTCCGTCGGGCGGACTTCGCGCCACTTTTGAGGCTCGTGGCTACACCGCGTGGGACGCGACTTCTTACGCCTTTATCAAGGACGGCGTTTTGTGTATTCCCACCGCCTTTTGCTCCTATGGCGGCGACGCGCTGGATAAAAAGACGCCTCTGCTCCGTTCCATGGAAGCCATCAATCGCCAGGCACTGCGCGTATTGAAACTGTTCGGCAACGAGGACGTGACTTCCGTCAAAACGACGGTCGGTCCCGAGCAAGAATACTTCCTCATCGACAAAGAACTGTTCGCACAAAGAAAAGACCTTATGTACACGGGTCGCACTCTATTCGGTGCGAGGCCACCCAAAGGACAGGACATCGAAGGACATTACTACGGTGTAATCAAGCCCCGCGTACAGGCGTTTATGAAAGATTTGGACGAGGAACTGTGGAAGCTGGGCGTCCTTGCCAAGACCGAGCATAACGAGGCAGCACCTTCCCAGCACGAGCTGGCGCCCATCTTCGCGACCACGAACATTGCCGCCGACCACAATCAGCTTACGATGGAGATCATGCAAAAGATCGCCAAAAAACACGACATGGTATGCCTGCTCCACGAAAAGCCTTTCGCAGGCGTCAACGGCAGCGGCAAACACAACAACTGGTCTATTTCCACGA
>JBGVRF010000090.1:0-2115 GCA_045128175.1 Candidatus Scatosoma sp. | reverse complement strand
CATATTTTCCACGCTTTGCTTAACAGACTGTTGAATACGATAAGCAAGCTCGGGGACGTTATATCCATACTTGACGGCAACGGAAACGTCTGCATAAACACCGTCTCTTTCAATATAAAGAGATATGCCGTTTCTTTTTCCCGTGGTAGGCATAGTGCCTTCCACCTCCGCAACGGCAAGCGCTACGATATTTTGTACGATACCCGCATTATAAACGGTTTTTCCGCTCTGTTTATCATCCGAAGTTAATCTGAAATTGGACATTCAAAAAGATCTCCTTGATTTTCTTTCAAGTATATTATACCATATCTTTTTGAATAATTCTACTGTTTTGACAATATTTTCTCGCCTTTTTTTCAGCTTTCCGCGTAAACAGGCATGATAATAATATTTCCCGCGACTACACCTGTCTCATTCTTCATCATGTTATATATGGATAATGCTGTATCATAATTGAGCTCTGCGGAATTGATAAACACATTGATATTATCCGAATCGGCGGAAACGGAAACGACCGCGTCGGAAAAACCGAGTGATTTAACCATGTTTTCAAGCACCAGCTCTTTTTCCATAGCCGCTACGATCTCCATTTTCATCTCCGTTGCTTCTTCATAGCGTTCGTCGCCCGCTTCATAAAGCGCAATAACGCTGTCCAGTTGCACAAGTTCTTCGTTTCTCGTTGTCGTTCGTTCAGAACGGTAAGTCGTAAAATAGTTCGCTGTCGTCACCCCTCCATCCGCTGAAGACAATGCGTTTGAGTTCGCGAAAACAAAATTGAATACGGCAGTAACCGCAAGCAAAAGCACCAACGACGACATTACGATAATCTTCTTTCTGTTTGACATAATTTTTCTCCTTTTTACTCTTTTTTTAAATAAATTTTCACTGTTTTTTCCTCTGTTCCGAGCGCCGCGGCAACAGCCTCGCGTACACGTATCACGACTTGAAAATCGTTCGCGCCCTCACACACGACCACCACACCCGAAACTCCGTCTTCCGTTTCGCAAATCATCACGTCCGCCTCGCCAACTCCGTCTATTTCACTGAGCAAGCGTCCTATTTTTTCCTCGTTTGCGGTTACTGATACGGAAGAAAACGACTCTTTTTGCTCGTCTGTATAAAATATCTTCCATGCTGCAAACACCAGTGCCAAAGCCAATCCGCCGATAAACAGGACGTCTTTTATTTTTTCATTTATCCTAAATAAGCGACGAGGTTTGTTTTCTGTCTCCGTATTTTTATTCAATTAACACCTCGCTACAATAATTTTTTGTCAGATATTCCCACATATTTTTCCGCGCCTCCTCGTTTATATCTTCTTTTACTGTCACGCAAAGACCTGTAATCCGTATTTTTTCTTCTTCGTACATCCCCGCAACCGTTTGCGTTTCCTGTTCCCATTGTAGTGATACTTCGCTTGAAACGGAATATTTTTCCATAATCTCTTTTTCCAATGCGGTTTCGGTTTCGCGAATTCTCATTTCACTGTAATACTTTATGAACGCCTCGTCCGGTTGTATGACATTTTCGGAAAAAAAGATATTTAAAAATTCATCTTCCGTCGTCCCGTTTGCCCCGATCTGAAAAAAACGCAAAATTGGAGATATGATGATCAAAATACAAGCAAGTTTTGCTATTCCTTTTATAGCTCCCGCCGTTTTTCCCTCCGGAGCGATCGCGGTCAACAAAGCGCAAAGCAACACTGTACCGATCACGCTCAATAAATACGCATTCATAACAGAGCCTCCGAAGAAAAAATCATCAGGACAATGGTAAGAAAATATAAAAACGCGGTAAAAAGCAGTCCGGCGGTGCAATAATGCAGATTTTCCGCCGTTTCCCCCAAAAAATCGGCAATTCGGCTGTCCCCAAACGGCTGCGCGATAGCCGCCGTCAGTCGCAACAGCAAATTGACCGTTATCAGCAACAAAATCGGTTCAAACAATACCGATACCAACATAAAGATTCCAAGACTCCCCAAGGAGTTTTTTATCAGAGCGCTACCTGCAACGGCAAGATCGAATCCGCCGGACAAGAATCCTCCAACGATGGGAATCCCGTTTCCGATCGCATATTTTGCAGCCCGACGCGCCACACCATCGTAGGTTGCGGAAG
>JBGVRF010000089.1:0-9996 GCA_045128175.1 Candidatus Scatosoma sp. | reverse complement strand
TAGATTTGATTTCTGATATAAAGAGTTATAGAGGATTGTTTGTTGAATCATTTATTGTATACTTTTCTAACGAGATGTATCGAAATCAACTTGAGCATATGTCACAATATGAGGTTAATGGTCTTAATGATGTGGGGCAATCTTATTCCATTACAAACGATTTAACGATTTTAAGACCAGCCGATGTCGCTTATATGTTTAATTATGTAAATTCTCCCAATAATAATTACTTTTTTATAAATAATTTTGAATATGGTGGAAAGATAGAAGATACACCGTATGAGCCGTTGCGGGCGGGCTATGCGTTTGAGGGGTGGTATAAAGAAGCGGAGTGCATTAATGCCTGGGATTTTGAAGAAGATACGCTTCCTGTAGAGATAAAAGACGAAAAAGGAGAAACGGTCTATCAAGAAACCAAGCTGTATGCAAAATGGATAAGTTCATAAAAAGAAAGCCGCTTGAGATTTCTGTGTAAAAAGAGTTATTAAAAGCAAAATCCTTGCAAAAAAGGCGAGAGTATGCTATAATAAATAAAACAAGTTTTCAAGAGGCAACAAAAGTGCAACAAACACAAGAAGAAAACAAGATAAAAGACAGACTGATGCTTGCGGTGATCGTATTGCTGTGCGCGGCAACGGTGATCCTTGATTTTTTGCAGATATCCTACGTTGCAGACGAGTTCCGCAACCGCATGATCTCCAAGATCATACAACAGCTTGCAGGTTCGTTAGCGGCGATCCTCCTGATGATCCGATCGAAGATCCGTTTGTTCGGAAAACCGCAAAATTGGTTGTATATGATACCCTGTCTGTTGATCGCGATAGATAATTTTCAGTTTTCCTCCTTCTTTAACGGGCGGATGGAATTGGAACGTTCGCAACCGATAGATTTTATCCTGTTTGCAGGCTATTGTTTGGCAGTGGGTACGTTTGAAGAGTGTATCTTCCGAGGTATCATTTTCGCGGTGCTGGCGGGGTGTTTTTCGGGGGATAAAAAGGGCTTTTTACAGACCTACGTCGTTTCGTCGTTGATCTTTGCGGGCGCACATCTTTTTAACGTGTTTGCAGGCGCGGGGATCGGCGCGACGCTCCTGCAGGTCGGATATACATTGCTGACGGGCGGCTTGTTCGGTTTTGCTCTTATCAAGACGAAAAATATATTCTGTGCCGCCTTAACGCACGCCGTGTATAATTTTTGCGGATTGCTATTCGATAAGACGCAGGGCTTGGGTACGGGAATCGTATTCGATACGGGCACGATTGTCACGATGATCGTCGTCAGCGTTGTTGTCGGCGCATTTGTTTTGTATAAGGTCTATACTTATCCCGAAAAGGAGAGGTCAGAGCTGTATGCAAGGCTGGGTGTAAAAGAGAAAAAACAAAATGTTGAAGAAAAATAAAAAATAAAAATTGGCTGAAACTCTTTCAAACAGGGTATCAGCCGATTTTGTCTTAAGAAATGGGTTCGGTTATATCACCCTCCGATGTGAAAAGCAACTGTAATTTCCGATAAAACAAAAAACGTTCGTTGCAGTCTTTTTCCGCTTGCGTAAACAACATTTCGGCTGTTTCGGGATCGAAGTTTTTAAGTGAGGCAAACCTGTTTTCGCCCATAAGAAAATCACGAAATTTTCCGTTCGGGGCCTTGCTGTCGAGGGAAAAAGGACTTTTTCCGACCGTTTTTAAACGGGGATCGAAACGGTAAAGCGGCCAATATCCGCACTCGACGGCGAGCTTTTCTTCCTCCATACATTTCCCCATATTGACGCCGTGGGCGATGCAGGGGCTGTATGCGAGGATCAGCGACGGTCCGTCATAAGATTCCGCTTCGAGTAAGGCGTTTAAAAATTGTTGCTTATTTGCGCCCATGGACACTTGTGCAACATACACGTGGCCGTAAGTCATTGCCATAAGGCCGAGATCTTTCTTTTTGAGCCGTTTTCCGGCGCGAGCGAATCTTGCGACGGCGCCTGTGGGGGTGGCTTTTGACGCCTGCCCGCCTGTATTGGAATACACTTCTGAATCAAGTATGAGGACGTTGACGTTTGCGCCGCAAGCGAGGACATGATCGAGTCCGCCAAATCCGATGTCGTACGCCCACCCGTCGCCGCCGATGATCCAGACGGATTTTTCAGTCGTTTGCGCGTCAGCGCTTTGCTTTTGCCGAAAATCCCATGCAAGCCGCATACCGAATCCAAATTCGGCGTTGTCCTCAAAAAGCGAATTTGCCCAAGCGGGACCATATCCTTTTTTATTGACCGTGTACGGGCAGGTGGGGGAAGAGCCTCCGTAAATGGAAGAGCACCCCGTAGCGTTGGCGATCAGCATTTTTTCACCGAAAAGCTGTGTCAGTACTTTGATATACGGCGTTTCGCCGCAGCCGGAACAGGCATAAGAGAACTCGAATAACGGTTGACGGAATTGACTGCCTTTGACGGTTGTTGTTTTGAAGAAGGCCGTATCGGCAAGAGGAGCGTTTTGTGCGTATTCCCAATTCCGTCCTTCGCTCGGCATCAACTCCACGGCAGGACGCATGACGAGGGCTTTTTCTTTAGCCGGACAGACGTGCGCACAAACGCCACAACCCATACAATCGTGCGGGGTGACTTGGATACGGAACCGAGTATCTTTTATGCCCACGGTAGGAATAGTGACAAAAGAATCGGGGCATTCTGTTTTTTCCGACAAAACAAACGGTCGGATGCAGGCATGCGGACAAACGAAAGAGCATTGATTGCATTGTATACAATTTTCGGGCAACCATTGGGGGATCTCGCGGGCGAGGCCGTGTTTTTCAAGCCGCGTCGTCCCTGTTGGTACACTGCCATCAGGCTGAAATGCGGATACAGGCAAACCGTCGCCTCGTAGCGATAGAATGGGGTGTATAAAACTTTTGAAATATTCATCGTCGGGGGTTGCGAGCAGTGGCGCACCGTTTTCCGCGTTTAGCCAGCTTTCGGGGTATTCAACCTTTTGCATAGCAACTTCAGCGCGCCCGACCGCCGCAAGGTTACTTGCAACCACTTTATCGCCTTTTTTCGCGAATTTTTCTTGCAGTTCTTGCTTGAGATGCGCAAGGGCTTCTTCATAGGGCATTATATTGGCTTGCAGGCGAAAAAACGCGGCTTGCATAATCGTGCCCGTTCGCCCTTTTAGTCCCGTTTCGTTGGCGATCTTCGTCGCGTCGATGACATAGAATACGGCATTCTTCTCCGCAAGCTGACGCTTGAGCTTCGCGGGTAGATATTTTTCAAGCCCATCAACGTCCCCCCATGGACAATTCAAAAGAAAAACGCCGTTTTCCTTGAGGTCTGAAAGCATATCGTAACGAGTCAAATAGGAGGGGTCGTGACAGGCGATCAAATCCGCGCGGTCGATTAGATATGCCGAACGGATAGGCGTTTTCCCGAATCGGAGATGGGATATCGTTGCGCCGCCTGATTTTCTCGAATCGTAACAAAAATACGCTTGTACATATAAAGACGAGTGATCGCCGATGATCTTGACGGAATTCTTATTTGCGCCGACCGTGCCGTCGGAGCCGAGTCCGTAAAATTTACAGGCGATACGATCCTCCGGCTCGGTCACGTACTTTTCCGAATAATCTAATGAGGTGTGCGTGAGGTCGTCGTTGATACCTATGGTAAAACGTTTTTTCGGCGCGTCGTTTTCCATGTTTCTGAAAATGGCGTAGCACATGGACGGCGTAAATTCTTTAGAGCCCAAGCCATACCGCCCGCCGAGTACGCGTATATGCGAAAAACCTTGTTCCAAAAGTGCGGAACAAACGTCGAGATAAAGCGGCTCGCCGGGCGAGCCGGATTCTTTTGTGCGATCAAGAACGGTGATCGATTTACAGCTTTTGGGTAATGTGTCGCAAAATGCAACGGAAGCGAAAGGACGATAAAGCCGTGTTTTGATAACGCCGACTTTTTTGCCTTCGGCGTTCATTTTTTCTACGGTTTCCTCCATAGTAGAAGCGCCACTGCCCATAATCACGACTACGTTTTCTGCATCGGGAGCCCCGAAATAATCAAATAGATGATAAGATCTACCCGTCAGCACCGACACCTTATCCATCATGTCTTGCACGATTTGAGGCGTGGCAAGATAATATTTGTTTGCGGCCTCGCGATTTTGGAAATAGATGTCGGGATTTTGCGCCGTACCCCTTTGAACGGGATGTTCGGGATCGAGCGCGCGATGTCGGAAAGCGGCGATATCTTGTTCATCGACAAGCGTTTTTATTTCTTCGTATTCGATCACGTCGATTTTGGAGGCCTCATGTGAAGTCCTGAATCCGTCGAAAAAATGCAGAAAAGGGACGCTTGCTTTCAGTGTCGAAAGGTGCGCGATCAACGCCAGATCCATCACTTCTTGTACGGAAGATGCTACCAGCATCGCAAAACCGCACTGTCGGCATGCCATTACGTCTTGATGATCGCCGAAGATGCTGAGCGCGTGCGTAGCGATCGCGCGGGCGCTGACGTGAAAAACGGTAGGAAACAATTCTCCTGCGATCTTATACATGTCGGGTAACATAAGAAGCAGGCCTTGGCTACAAGTATAAGTCGTTGTCAAAGCGCCGCAAGTAAGGCTACCGTGTACGGCGCCCGCAACACCGCCTTCTGATTGCATTTGTATGATCTTCGGCGTTTGCCCGAATAAATTGGGTTTATTCGCGCTTGCCCACTCGTCGGCCTGCTCCGCCATCGGCGACGAGGGCGTAATGGGATAGATGACGGCAATTTCGGTAAAAGCATAGGAAACGTGGCTTGCAGCCGCATTTCCGTCCATAGTCATTTTTTTCATAAAAACCTCCGCATTATATATGAGTTGATTATTGCCTTTTTCTTAAAAAAATTTCAGGAATAAGAAAAATAAACGAGAAAATTTATTAAAACATAGTTTAACTTATTGGATTATTTTAAAGAAAGTTTATGTTTGTATTCATCATTAAGGTAATAATAATTGAAAAAAATAACCAAAAATTAAAAACATAATTTAAAAAAAGTTTAAAAAACTTTTTGTTTTCTATTGACAAAACAAATTTTATATGATATTATATATACAAGAAAAGATTTTTTGTGTTTTTCTCTTGCCGAGAGGGCAAAAATATTCAAGGGGGCGCCCCCTTGTGGTACGTAATATTCTATATTACGTAAAAGATATTAAATGAAAACGGAACAAAAAAATTCCGTAAAAAATAATTTATATAACAAAAAGGAGCAAGTATGAAAAAATTTCTTTCTACGTTTTTTGCATCGTTGATGCTGTTTTCTCTTGCTGCGTGCAATAACGGAGGGGATTCTTCCGGACCAGCGACGCAGCCTGAGCCCGAACCCATTTATACTTCTGAGGAAAAATTCGAGATCGGTATGTGGGTCGGGGTTGACGATAAGATCGTCACGTATGACGATTGGGGCAAAGAAATCAGTTCCACACCGCTTACCGATGAACAATTTTTAGAAAAGTATCAAGAAATAGCAGATGCGGGCTTCACCGTTGCTTATCCCGGATACAGCTATATGCTTTGGCATACGGAGGTTTACAATAAGCGCTGTTTGGAAGCTGCTTCCAAAGTCGGAATCAAACAAATCATCAGTCTTTCTACTTTACGTGAATTTTTCTCTACGGCAAAAACCTTATACGATGCCGGTGCGCTCACCAAAGAAGCTGCGGTTGAAAAGGTTCGTGCTTTGTTAAAACCCTATACGGAATACGAATACGCAGACGCATTGTACGGCGTTATGATCCAGGACGAACCGGATGCTTCGAAATTCGATCAGTTAGGTTTTGCCGAAGAAATTTTTGCGGAGGCTGCGCCCGATCTGATGTTCTATACCAATTTGTTTCCTGTGATCGCGCAGGGGACCCAACTTTCGGGAACAGAGGTCGGCATCAGCTATGATACGTATATCGCGCAATATCTTGAAAAAATAAAAACTCCTTATATTAGTTACGATCATTATCCCTTATATAAATCGAGAAATTATCGCTTAGAAGCAAGCTTTTTGCAAAATATGGAAATTATCCGAGGTGCGATCGACGATGAGGGCGAAAACCGCAAGATGTGGACGTTTTTGCAGAGTATATCGTACGGCAGCAGCAACCGTGCATTGGAAAGCGTAGGTGACGCGTCCTTCCAGATGTACAGTTTCCTTGCGTATGGCGGCGACGCAGTACAATGGTTCTGTTATGCTTGTCCGCCTCCTAGCGATGGCGCAACGTTTTTCGGTAACACCGCATTGATCGACCGCAATTATGAAAAAACGGATACGTATACCTACGTTCAAACGGCAAACCAATACGTACAGGCACTTATGCCCTGGTATAAGAATTTTGAATGGCAGGGCGTCATGACAACGAGTGAAGACGGAGGCGAAGGCAATTTTGAACGCATCAAAAAGATGAGCGGTACGGATACGTTGTCAAAGGTGGAAGGCACGGCGGATGGGCTCGTCGGCGTGTTCGAAGATAAAGACGGCCGCGACGGATATATGGTGGTGAACTTTACCGATCCGGCAAGAAAGATCGCCAATACGATTTCCCTTTCCGTAAATGGTGTACACAATGCGATCGTGGTGAAAAACGGAGTTAAAACGACCGTTCCCGTAAAAGACGGTAAGATCACTATCGCAATGGAAGCAGGCGAAGGTTGCTTCGTGATCCCTTATTGATAAAAAATAAAATAAAAATATTAAGTTTTTGGAGGAAACAAAGATGAAAAAAATGTTGGCAGTTTTCTGTTCCGCAGTTTTTGCAATGAGCGCAGTGGGAATGGCGGCGTGTAACACTCAGCAAAACAGCGGAGAAGGTGGCAAAACGAGTGCGGATCCGCTTCCCGTAGGTATTGTGTTCGATGAAAAATCGGGCGAAATGTATTACGAGAACAAAGACGGCAAATCGGCGATCAAGATAACCTATTCCAGTGGTAACGGTCACGAATGGATCCGTAAATCTGCAAGCTCGTTCCTTAAATCGGAAGAAGGGAAGGATTATTATTTCGAACTTACCGTGGACGACAGCGCTACGTCGAGCATGAGTTCGAAATTGGAAGCGGGTAGCAATCTTGACGATATCTACTTCCTGTTGGCTTCGCCTTGGCAGAGCTATGCGTCTCTCGATCAGTTGGAGAACCTTGACGATCTGTATAATATGACGATCCCCGGTGAAGAGGGCACGGTCCTCGATAAGATCACAGGTACGTGGAAGAGCTACGGAAAAGCGATCAATCATGAGGAAGAGCATTTCTATATTTTCCCTGCTTCGACGTGCGTGACGGGTATCGTATACAATAAGACGATGTTTGACGAATGGGGTTGGACTGTTCCCCAAACGGTAGCAGAATTGGAAACGCTTTGCGAAAAGATTTATTCGGATACGAATGGCGCGATCAAACCTTTCGTGTATCCCGGCACCGTCGGCGGCGGCTATTGGGATTTTGTAGGTCAAAACTGGTGGTTGCAGGCTTCCGGCGTTGAGAAGTTGGAAGAATTTATGAAGTTTGAAAGCTACGAAGTGTTCAATCCCGATCCGATCAGTAGCCCTTCGTACGGCAAATACACGATGTTGCAGACGTTTGAGGATGTTCTTGTCAAAAATAAAGTGAACTATATCTTTGCGCAGTCGCCTTCGTTCGATCATTTGCAAGCGCAGCAGGCCTTCGGTCTTGGTCAGGCGGCAATGATTCCTAACGGTAGCTGGATACAGAACGAATCGGGCGAGGATATCGAGGACGAGATCCGCATGATGCCCGTACCTTTCCTCAGCGAAGCGAAAAAGGATGAAAACGGCGAATACATCGCTTATAACTACAGCGGTCAGCCCGATTTCGTAACGATCCCCAAGGCCGCATCGAATAAGAATGGAGCTAAGCTCTTCCTTGCGTATATGTGTCGTGACGATATGTTGGTGCAATATACCGAAACCTCCGGTACGCCCCGTCCTTTCGAGTATGACGTGACTGGATGTAACGTAAATGATTTCCAAAGATCTTGTCTCGATATTTGGGAAAATAGTACGACTTGGTTTGAATCTTCCAGCAGTCCGCTCTGGACTGGTCTTAAAGTTCGCAAATTCAACGCCGTCAACCCTTATACGTCGTTGATCACAAACTATCCAAAGACGACGGCGGATTCCTGGTGCGCATCCGAATACGCAGGCGTTAAAGGCGCTTGGGATTCCTGGCAGTAAGTAAAGCAGATTGAACATTCCGAAAAGGCGTAGATATACGTCTGCGCTTTTTCGGGTAAAGAACAAGCCCGTTTTCGGGCTGAGAAGGAGTAGCTATGGCTCAAACAGAAAAAATAGAGATGCCGATTTTGAAAAAGCAAAAGAAGACCCCGGCAGAGATCGGGTTCATGATCGGTATGATGGCGATTCCCGTATTGCATTTCGTCGTCTTTTGGCTGTTTATCAACGTCGATTCGGTGTTTCTGTCCTTCCAGAAATACAACATGACAACAGGCGAATGGGAGTGGGCTGGTTTCGACAATTATTATGCTTTGTACGTGCAATTCACAAAACCCGAAAGCGTATTGCCTCGGGCGCTCTTGAATTCGTTTACCGTATTTTTATGGAACGATTTCGTGATCATTCCCATTTCTTTGTTTTTCGCATACATATTATATAAGAAGCTCCCTGGCGGGGATGCTTTCAAGGTCATTTTCTTTCTGCCGTCCATTATATCGGTGGTCGTGTTGACGTTGGCTTATTCGTATATATTCAATAAGGCGATTCCAGATATTTTCAACGCGCTCGGTTTGGCTGATAAACTGTCCTGGTACGGCTTTTTCGGCGATCCGAAAACCGCCTGGTGGATGGTGCTTTGGTATGGGCTTTGGACGGGTATAGGCGGCAACATAGTGCTTATATCCGGTTCGATGGCCCGTATCCCGACGGAGGTGTTGGAGGCAGGAAAGATAGACGGTCTTTCGATGATGAAAGAATTGTGGTACGTTGTGATTCCGTTGATCGGTTCCACCATCGGAACGTTGCTTTTAATGGGAACGGCGGTCATATTCACGTATTTCCTGCAACCCAAACTTTTGCTTGGTGATAGTGCCGAAGCAGTGGGCGGATTTACGATCGCCTTGTACATCGTAAACAACGTCCGTGACAACGGTACGGTGCAGATGGCGCAGGGTGCGACCATCGGCGTTTTGTGTGCGTTGATCGGTACGCCGATCGTCGTACTTTCGAGAAAACTCATAGACAAATTTTTCCCCGTCTACGAATATTGACGGAGAAGAGCAAAAAGAAAAAATAAACGGGGAAACCCGTAAAATTAAAGGAGATAGAAAGATGAGAAAGAAACTACTGACAGTATTGGCTACTGCAGCATTGGCTTGTACTTTCATCGGCAGCGCAGGTATCGTGGCAAGCGCAGGCATGATAGAGAATAAGCCGGCAGGCGATGGCGCTATCGCGGCAGACGGACAGATCAACCTGACGAATTTTAAGGTTGTGGAAACGGCTGAGGGCGACGCCGCCGCGTATGGTACCACAAAAGGCAACTATGCGGTACGCGTCGTTGCGCCGGGAAGCAGCGAAGGCGATCAATTTTTGCCTGTAAAACCCGTAAGCAAGGATATTATGGCAAAAGAAGACGTAGAAGTTCGTTTTCAGATGGATTTCTATTCGTTTGCCGCAAACTGGAGCGGAATAACCAATCAGTGGATATTCAATCCTTTGGGAAAATCGCTCGGCGATAACGTCGGATACGCTTTGTTGTTCGATGGGCGCGCGCAAGTTATTTACAACATAGCGCCGTTCAACAACGCAAGAACGGCCGAGGACCCTAAACTTATGGTCACGCTGAATGGGGCGACGGAAGCTAAAGAGCTGGCTATGGGCGCAAATACGGACGTAGGCGGTACGATCTGGCGTGAACCCGATTTAAAGACGGCGATCACTAAAAACGGTTACGCTACGTTATATGCGGATCTGACGTTGAAGGACGATTATTGGGTTGACGTCGAGCTGGGTATCGGAC
>JBGVRF010000088.1:0-3988 GCA_045128175.1 Candidatus Scatosoma sp. | reverse complement strand
CGTAATCAGAGATACCGCCATCGTATTTAAATACGATGCGATACGGTTCGTTTTCCAACGCGACCTCATCGAGCGTATCGAACAAAGATTGCTGATCGAGAGAAGAGTTTTCTTCCCTTTCGCTCGTTTCAACGTTTTCGTTTTCACCATCCTCGTCGTCGGAGTCCTCACTCACGGTGAAAAACGCACGAGATCTCTTTGCTTCCGCCATGGAGATGCGTTCGTCGATAAGCGTGATCTCTACGCCGCGATTCAAAAAGGCAAGCTGATTCAAACGTTCTTCTACCGTTTCCAAATCGAAATCGGTCTCCGAAAATACCCTTGAATCGGGCTTAAAGCGGATATAGGAACCTCTACGATTGGTTTTAATACCCGTTTCCTCCAAAGGGCCGTCGGGAACACCGGAATCCACCTTTTTCTTACGCGCGTTGTATTTGGAGTGAAAGCCCATTTTATATATCTTTTTATTACGATAGACTTCCACGGTCAACCATTCGGAAAGTGCGTTCGTAACGGATGCGCCTACACCGTGCAAACCACCCGAATATTCGTAATTCCCTTGTCCGAACTTACCGCCGGCGTGTAATTTGGTAAAAACGAGCTGAACACCCGAAACTTTTTCTTTCGGGTGTATGTCGGTGGGAATACCTCTTCCGTTGTCTTCGACCGAAGCGCTGCCGTCTTTATAGAGGGTAACCGTCACTCTGTCGGCAAAACCGTTTGCCGCCTCGTCAATCGCGTTGTCTACTATCTCCCAAAGAATATGATGCAAGCCCTTGATGCCCGTCGAACCGATATACATACCGGGACGCATACGCACTGCATCAAGGCCTTCCAAAACCTCAAGATTTTTCGCGCTGTAATCTTCCTTGTTCTGTGTAATGTCTGTTTTGTTGTCCGTTGCCATTTTTTCCTCAATTTTATTATTCGCACGATTTTCCCTCAAAACGAAAGAAAATAGCGCCATAATCTGCCATTTTACTTTATTATAACACCTTTTTTTCGATTTTTCAAATGTTTAGACGAAAAAAATTACGGTTTTTTCATATTTTTCGCAAAATTTCCAATACTTCTTCGAAATTTTTTGCAATATAGTCGGGTTTTATTTCTTTTTCAAGCGTTTTTTCGGATCGATCAAACCAAATGCTTGCGATCCCCGCGTCGTTTGCAGCTTTGATATCCGCGCTGAGACTGTCCCCGATCCATACCGCTTTTTCACGGTCAAATCCGTTTATATGCTCTATAACGTAATCGGTATATCCCTTTGCGGGCTTATCGTAGCCGATCGAATCGGAAATAAATACGTCCTCCGCATAAGAATATAATTTCGAAATAGAAAAACGGGATTTTTGAATATATTCCGTACCGTTAGTGACGATGAACACTCTTCCCATATCGTTGAGCGTTTTTAAAAAAGATTCCGCGCCTTGCAGATAGACCGGATGCGTCGAAAGATAGGCAATAAATTTTTCATTGAACGCCGCGCCGTCTATCTTTTTAAGCCCCAAATAGGAAAGATAATACGGGAAACGGCGTTCCATCAGCTCGTTTCTCGTCAGCTCCTTTCTCTCCAGCGCTTCCCAAAAACCGCCGTTGATTTTTTTGAATACAGGCAAAAATTCTTCTCTCCATGCGATACCGCTCTTCTCAAACGCAGTTTTCAACGCAATTGCGGAAACACCGTGAAAATCGAGAATAGTATCGTCGGCATCCACAAGGAATATACTTTTCATTTCTTTTTCTCCTTTGTTTCCACGATCGCGAG
Source organism: Candidatus Scatosoma sp. (assembly GCA_045128175.1). Classification (GTDB taxonomy): domain Bacteria; phylum Bacillota; class Clostridia; order Christensenellales; family Borkfalkiaceae; genus Scatosoma. The sequence goes on along the minus strand of JBGVRF010000088.1, from coordinate 2,223 downwards.
CTCGTTCAGGGCGCGTGTATATGCGATGTATTTTTCACTGTCCGACATTCCGTCGGGGATAACGACAACGGAGGTGAATTCCAACCCTTTACTTTCGTATACGGTCATGATGTTGATCTTCGAACGGGAGACCTTCCCTTTCGCGCCGAGATCGTTATACGATTTACGCATATATTTTTCCTTCGCTTCCTCCGAGCATATGATTGCTTTTAAGCCTTTCTTTTCCTTGAAAAAGCCGCTGATCCCGCGCAGAGATAAGTAGGATACGGGCGGGCCGTCGTAACCGATCGATTGCATATCCAGATCTAACGTTGAAGAGACGAAATCGACAATCTGATTAGTGTTTCGATAGTTCTGGTTCAAACCGTAGATCGCAAAATCGGGGAAGGTTTTTTCCCAATCCTTGATTCCACGCCACGGCGTAACATTTTGTGCAACGTCGCCAAAGACGTTAAAAGCCGCTTTTTTGTTGATCTTGCGGAGCAGATCATACTCGCAAGCTGAAATATCCTGCCCTTCGTCTACGAACAAATATGAATATACCGGCGAAAGACGGTCGCTGATTCCCGAACAGATAACGCAGATCGCATACGCATCTGAACGGTACATTTTTTTAGACGTCATGCCGTATTTCTGCTTATATTTCTTTACCGTATCACGATAAAAATAACGTACGATATCAACAAAACTTTCGCCGCTGCCCACTTCGGAAAAATTCTTTTCCCCGCGGAGATAAATGTAAAATTCGGAAAACGCCGTCGCACTGTCACCGATACAAACAACTTTTTCTTTTACCTTATCGATCTCCTCAAGAATCTCCTTCCGCCTCGCGATACGGTCGGCGTACATATACACCTCTGTGTCACCGATACGCTGATGAAAACGGCGCAGATCTACGATTTCCTTTTCGAGTCCGACACACAGCTCTTCCAAAGACGCAAGCGCCTCTTCGACGATGCGTTCGGTATTGCGCACGACAAACCCCGCACTCCTGTAAAAGGACATCAGCTGACGATAGAAATATTCTGGCGATCGCGCGTTTTCGCTCTTTAGCGTACCTGCAAAAAAATCCTCTACATCCAAAATGCAGTTCATCAATTCACGGAAAGGTTTCGTATAATACAATCCACCCTCCTTACGTTCTTTTATCTCGCCGAGAACACAGCGGCGAACGCGCATGGACGCATTTTTGATGCCTTCGTAGGCAAGTAACTGTCGTCTGCAATCTTCTGTGATCGTCGCGATAAAATCTTTGCACTCTTCTCCCGTAAATAGGCCGTACAAGCTATCGTATACCTTATCCAGTTTCTTTTGTATATCCGCAATGAATTGCGGCGAATATACGTATTCGAGATACGCCGTTTCCTCTTTCTGCGTGACGTCGATCTTTTCCGTCAGATCTATCTTTTCGTTTTTGAGAACCTGTAAGAAATATTCGTATGCGGTCGTCGTTTTGACCCGTTCGAGTTCGAGGATCTCCGCCAGCTCGTCAATAAATGCATTGAAGGAATTGCTTGGCGTGATAATAAGTACGTCGCGCGATTTAATGTCCTCGTTGTTGTACATCAGATAACTCAAACGATGTAGCATGACCATCGTCTTGCCGCTGCCCGCGCAACCTTGTAACACAAAATTCCCTTTCTCGGGTCTGGTAATGATCTCGTACTGCTTTTCCTGTATCGTTTCGATGATGTCTTTTACCGCCGATTCCTCTTTGCGGTTTTTGATGATCTCGCGAAGGAAGGGATCGAGTACGTTTTCCTCGTCGCGATCGGCGATCTCCTCTGCGGAAAGATAATCGCGCAAAGACAAGTATTCGTTTTTCAGATCGAGTACTTTTCCGCTCCTCGTACGAATGGCGCGGCGAAGAATGGTTTTATATTCGTATTCGTTAAAAGTAAAGGAAGAACAGCTTTTTTGATAATAGCGCCGCGCCACGGGCGTACGCCAATCGAGGATCTCCAAACGGATATCTCCCTTTTTGCCGATATAATAGCTGTTATACCCCTCTTTGTTATCGATCAAATCCATACGCGCAAAATATGGTTCGTCGAAAAAAGGACGGTACGTTTCCATTTTTTCTTTTTCTTTTTCGATCTCCGCAAGCAAGTTTTTGACCTTGAGATAGTTTTCAGCCGACTTTTCTTCTTCTTTTTCGATACGTTCTATTTCCGATTTTGCCTGTTTTACGGCGTTTTTATGCGGACGAATCCGCGCGATGCG
>JBGVRF010000087.1:0-6032 GCA_045128175.1 Candidatus Scatosoma sp. | reverse complement strand
AAAAAGGACAGTTGATTACGGCTACGATTTCGTCGGCAGATGACACAGGTGTTGCAGTGTTACTTCCTAACACGAAGAAAGAAATCATGCTCGACAAAGACGAAGTGGATTGCGAAGTCTACAACAAAGATGAGTTCAACTCGAAGCTTGGCGAAGAGATCGAACTTATGGTTGTTGCGATCAATCCTGTTAAGCTTTCTCAAAAGCAGATCAAAAAGGTCAAAGAAGAGGAAGCAATGCTGGCTGATATTCAGGCAGGCAAGGATTTTGAAGTCGTATGTACGGGATTCAACAAGGGGGGCTTGACCTCGGAACTCGGTTCTTATACGGTGTTCGTGCCCGCTCGTGAAATTCGTTCGGGTTACGTAAAAGAACTCGATAAATACGTAGGCAAGAAACTGCGTCTGAGACTTATCGAGCTCAAGACCGAGAGAAGAAAAGAAATTATTGCTTCTCAGCGTGTCATCATCGAAGAAGAAAAGGCTGCAAGAGAAGCTGCAAAGGCAGCAAAAGAAGCTGAATTCTTCGCGTCTATTCACGTTGACGACGTGGTAGAAGGTAAAGTTGAAAGAGTAACGTCTTTTGGTGCATTCGTATCCGTTAACGGATTCGATTGTCTTGCGCATATTTCTGATCTTTCTTGGACAGGTGTTAAAGCTGTAACCGACGTACTTGAAATCGGTAAGAAGTACGACTTTAAAGTACTTAAGATCGATGAAGAAGCTAAGAAGGTTTCTATCGGTTATAAGCAGTTGCAAGCACAGCCTTGGGATCTTGCAGCCGAGAAATACGCAGAAGGCGATGTTATTCACGGTAAAGTGGTAAGAATCGTTCCTTTTGGCGCATTTGTTGAAGTTGAAAAGGGAATCGACGGTCTTGTTCACGTTTCTCAGATTTCTCACGAATTCTTGGAGAATCCCACGACGGCTCTTACGATCGGTCAAGAAATTGACGCTAAGATCTTGAAGCTCGATTGCGCGGAAAAGAAGATGACTCTTTCTATCAAAGCTCTTGAACCCAAACCCGAGAACGTTGAAAGAAAACCCAGAGCGCAGAAAGCTGAAGATGGTGAAGGTAAAGAAAAAGTAAGAAAGCCCAGAGCTCAGAAGCCCGCCGATGAAGTTACCGAATGGAACGAAGGCGGTTTTGGCGGCGTGTCTATTGCAGATTTGCTGAATAAGAACTCCTGATTGTTTTGACGATACTGCTTTGAAAAATTGAAGATAAAAAATCTGCTTTTATCGATTAAAAGCAGATTTTTTTGTGTATAAATAACTGTTGAAAATTATAACAACGGGAGATATACTCATATGGTAAAAAACGGAAAAATTAAAATTTCAAGCGAAAACATGATGCCAATCATCAAGAAATGGCTGTATTCGGATAAGGACATTTTTCTTCGTGAAATTGTTGCGAATGGCGTAGATGCGGTTACCAAGCATAAAAAACTCGTTGAGATGGGCGAAGCGCAAAAATCGGAAGAAGAATATTCGATCAAGGTTTACGTAAACGAAGAAGCAAAAACACTGACCGTAGAGGACAACGGTATCGGTATGACGGCGGAGGAAGTCGAAAAGTATATCACACAAATTGCTTTTTCGGGTGCCGAGGACTTTTTGCAGAAGTATGAAAACGCATCCGGCGACGGTATTATCGGACATTTTGGACTCGGTTTCTATTCTGCGTACATGGTTTCCGAAAATGTGGAAATTTTTACAAAAAGCTATAGGGACGAGCCTGCTGTAAAATGGGAATCGGACGGGAATTCTACCTATTCGATTTCCGAAGCAGAGAAAACCGAACGCGGCACAAAGATCGTTATGCATATCGCCGAAGGCGAAGAAGAATTTTTGAAGGAATATCGTATTCGTGAATTGCTTCGTAAATACTGTTCGTTCATGCCTTTTAACATCTATCTCAATCCGAAAGGAGATGAAAACGATAAACCTATCAATAATACAACGCCTTTATATCTTAAGGATCCCAAAGAATGTACGGATGAGGAATATAAAGACTTTTATCGTGAAACATTCATGGATTATAACGAACCTCTGTTTTGGATACACCTTAATATGGAATATCCTTTCCGCTTAAAAGGGATTTTGTATTTTCCGCAAGTGAAAAAACAACGTGTTCAATTGGAAAAGGGACAAGTAAAACTGTATTGTAATCAAGTATTCATTGCCGACAACATCAAAGAAGTTATTCCTGAGTTTTTGATGCTTCTTAACGGTGTAATCGATTGTCCCGATATTCCTTTAAACGTATCGAGAAGTTTTCTTCAAAATGACAGGCAAGTGCAGAAAATTTCCAAGCATATCACGAAAAAAGTTGCCGATAAGCTTACCTCTCTGTTTAATACCGATCGGGAACACTATGAAAAATGTTGGAAGGATATCGAGACCTTTATCAAATTCGGTTGTATAAAAGAAAATGAATTTTATGACAAGGTGCAAAATATCCTTATTTTCAAGAATCTAAACGGTGATTATAAGCCTGTAAACGAATATCTCGGCGAAGAGATCAGCGAAGAAGAAATGAAAAACGGCAAACAAGCGAAAGCGATCTATTACGTATCCGACGAGGCGCAACAAGCGCAATACGTCGCTATGTTCAAGGATGCCGGACTGGATGCGATTATTTGTGACTCGTATATCGATCCTCATTTTATCAGTTATATCGAGTATAAAAATCCACAGAAATGTCGTTTTGTTCGCATTGACGCAGATATTGATGGCGCGTTGAAGAGCAACGAGGAGGTAAGCGAAGAGGATTCAAAGAAGCTTATTGAGGTATTCAAAAATAATTTGGTCAATAAGGATATCACAGTAAAAGCGGAAAAATTCAAGAGCGGTAAAATACCTGCTGTTATCAATGTTGAGGAATTTATTCGTAGAATGTCGGAAATGAATGGTTTTTACGGTATGACGGAAAATGATCCGACGAAAAACGCAACGCTCGTGCTTAATTTGACTAATCCGGTTATTTCAGGATTACTCAACCAATCGGAAGAAAAACAAAAGTTTATCGTCAATCAGGTTTATTATCTTGCAATGTTGTCATATAAAAAACTTTCACCCGAAGAACTTTCGGATTTTGTAGAAAAGAGCGCAGAATTGCTTTTCGATTACAGCAAATAAAATTTAAAAGAATATAGAAAGACTGTCTTTTTCATAAAGAGGCAGTCTTTTTATATGGAAACGTTCTACACGGATGTGTTGCAGCATATAATATAACAAATGCTTGAATTTCTTCCGCAAAATATAAAAGAAGGTATATCGCATATCAATCTCAAGTATCTTTATGAGATCCGTTTGCGAGCTGATCGTCCGACAACAGTCAATTATGAGGGGCGTTATCGCTATCTCGGATATTACGGGACCACAGAGATAGCGGAGCGAGGGATCGTTTGCTCAATGGAAGATATCTCTGATTGCGTATTTCGGGCGGGAAATTATTCGGTGTACTCGGTCGAAGAACAAATCAAAAAAGGTTTTTTAACCGCAGCGCATGGCGAGCGGATAGGTCTTGCGGGAGAATACGTTTTTGAGAATGGACAACCGCTTTCTTTACGAAATTTTACCTCTCTGTGTATACGTGTGCCACACGAGGTTCTTGGTTGCGCGGAACAAATTTACAAGAGTTGTATGTGTGATAGAGTAAAAAATATACTGATTATGTCTTCACCGGGATTGGGAAAAACGACTATTTTAAGGGATCTAGGGCGAATTTTGAGTGAAAAAACACAGAAAAACATATTGATTTGTGATGAACGAGGGGAAATTTCGCTTGGAAAGGTAGGAAACGGTTGCGACGTATTGAAATATTCGGATAAATATACGGCTTTTGAGTCGGGAATACGCGCGATGCGACCGGATATCATTATTACGGACGAGCTATCTAAACAAGATTGCGCCGCGATCGAAAAAGCGGTAACGGCTGGGGTTTGTGTATTGGCATCGGCACATTTTTCCGATTTTTCTTATGTTCGGGAGCCTTTTTTATCTCTTTTTGACTGTTTTGTATTGCTCGACGAACAACATATTGGAAGGATCCGCGAAATCTACGATAAAAAAGGACAAGGATCATGGAGTCATGGCTAAATTTTTTTTGGGGATTGCAATCATAGCATTTACAAGTTTTTGCGGCTTTTTATTAGCAAAAAAATATAGACAACGCAAACAGTTTTTTACTCAGCTACGTGATTTCAACGAACGTTTTTTGAATGAGATCAATTATTATCGTCGCCCATTGAAAGAATTTGCTTCTAAATATGTTTATAAAGGGGAATTCCGATTACTTTTGCAAGAATATTTTCAAGGGATAGATGAATCTTTCAGAGCACTGCGGGTTTTGGAAACTTCAGATTTTTCCTTTCTTAAAAAGGATGAAAAAAACTTTATAGCCGATTATCTTCAAACGCTCGGAAAGGCGGATAGCAGTTCGCAGAAAGCATATTTTTCTTCCGTGAAGGATACACTTGGAAAACTATATACGGAAGCAAATGAGAGTTGTAAAAAATACGGAGATCTGTATATTAAGCTCGGATTTTTATGCGGGCTGCTTATTTTGATTTTGATTATTTGAAAGAGGCTCGAATATGGATATAAGCATCCTTTTTAAAATAGCGGCGATAGGGATCGTGATCACAGTGATCTGTCAGATCTTAAAAAAATCAGATCGGGACGATATTGCAACGTTTGTCAGTATCGTGGGGCTCATTATCGTGCTTGCGGTCGTCGTAGGGATGATTGGTGACCTTTTTGAGCAGATACGGAATATTTTCGGGCTCGATTAGGTCTGTTTTGGGATAAATGGAGAATGAATTTTATGGAACTCATGAAAATTATCGGCGTAGCCTTTGTAACGGCCGTAGCAGCTGTCATTCTGCGTGTTACAAAACCGGAGCTTTCTTTTGCCGTAACAGTCACAGGTATCATAATCATTTTGTTGTTTGTCGTCGATATGTTGCAAAATTCCCTGGCTGTTTTTTCCTCCATCACACAACTGACGGGGCTGGAAAACGGATTGGTAAAGCTCCTTTTAAAAATCGTCGGGGTGGGGTATATTACAGAATTCAGCGCGGGGCTTTTAAACGATTTCGGAGGCTCGGCAGTTGCCGATAAAGTGACGATGGCGGGAAAGATAATGATTTTTCTCTTATCCCTTCCGGTGTTAGAAAATTTATTACAGCTCATGCGCGGATTTTTGCAGTTGGTATGAAAAAATTTTTTAAAAAAAAAGTAATAAAAATACTTCTCTTTGCATTAATATTTGTGTGGTCGTTTCTATGGACAACCCCGATCGTTTTTCTAACGGTTTCGGCTACGGAAAAATCCGAAAGTGAAACGCTTACGCAAGAAGCAGAGGAAAAGCTCAACGAGACCATTTTTGAACAGATCGGCGAATTGGATCTGCAAGCCTTGCAAGAATATATCGACTCTTTGGAGAATTTTACGGATATGAGCGTAGCGGAGCGTTTGGCGACGTATATCCGAGAAGACGGGATCGATTACGAAGAGTTCGGAAAGCAACTTCTTACGGCACTATTTGAAAAGATCGCCGCAGTGTTACCGTCGTTTGCTTGCATTGCCGCCATCACTCTTCTTATGGGAATGATTTCCTCTTTAAAAGCCGGCGCAGGAGGTAATACTTCAACGGAGATGGTCTTTCTTATCGGTTACGGAGCGGCACTTATTCCATTGCTCGCCGTTTTGACTAAGTGCTTTCAGGCTTCGACGGATTGCGTATCGTCTATGCAGACGCAGATGCAGTTGATCTTTCCTTTAATGTTGACGCTGATGGCTGCAAGCGGGGGGACGGTTTCCGCTTCGGTTTGCCGACCCGCGGTCGGATTCTTTTCCACAACGATCGTTTCCGTGATTGATTCCGTTGTATTTCCTTTAACGGTTGCGATCATTGCTTTCTCTATGGCGGGAAATTTCGCAAAAGATCTCAAGATCAGTAAATTTACCACATTTTTTAAAAGTATCAATAAATGGATCATAGGTATCAGTATATCGGTATTCGGA
>JBGVRF010000086.1:0-3798 GCA_045128175.1 Candidatus Scatosoma sp. | reverse complement strand
GATACGAGATCTTTGTAATCCGGATTGGTCGCTAACTGTAATTTATGATTAAAATTGAGAAGGCGTATACCGCAATCGCCGGAATATTTCTTTTCCAGTTGACGTATCGAATCATCTACTTGTCTTTTTGTGATGTCGAGTTTTTCACGCAATATGTCGACGGGTACGGCGTCGCCTGCCGCAAATAAGATCGCCTCAATTATATTCGTCAATTTCTCCAATTTCTTCGTCCTCTCTTCTGTCAGGATTTTTCTTGATCGTAATGGAAGAGAACATCTCTTCCTGTTCGACGATGATAAACTGATGCTTCAAAAGCTCCAGCAACGCTTGGAAGGTCGTAACGATTTCTGCCGTTGTGCAATCGCCGGAAAACAGTTCTTCAAACTGCATAGATTCTTTCGTGGCAACAGTATCGCGTATGTATGCGAATTTTTCTTTCACGGTAAATACGTCTCTGGGAATCTCGCGGGGCGGTGGTGCATCTCGCTTCTGTCCCTCCAGACGCAACAGCATTTTCGTAAATGCTTTCATCAGACCGTCCAGCGTCAGATCTTTGTACTGCACGTTTACGCCGGTGAGGTCTTTATCGGGCTTTTTGAAGAAATACCCGACCGTTTCTCGTTCTTTGAGCTTGTCTGCCTCTTCTTTGATCATCTTGTATTCTTCGAGGGTTCGGATAAGCTCCTGCTCGGGATCGTCGTCCTCTTCATAATAATCTCCGAGATCATCGTCGGGCGGCGGCACAAGACTTCTCGCCTTAATCTCAATGATCGTCGCTGCAATATTGAGATATTCGCTTGCTTTTTCCATATCGAGGTACGGAAGCCCCTTCATATACATGAGGAATTGTTCCGTGACCTGCGAAACAAAAATATCTTTGATCTCGATCTCTTCTTCTTTGATCAGATAAAGAAGGAGATCTAGCGGACCTTCGAAATTGTCGAGGACCGTTGTATAGTCTACTTCCGTTTCAAAATTTTTGACTGAATCAACCGTCAGTTTTTCCATGTTTCATCTCCCTCATATGATAAAGCGGACGCTTTCTCCGAACAACTCGAAGATCCAACTCCAGAACTTTGTGATCGGCCAGCCGAGAATATATTGCGCAAAATCAAGCAGATAACCGAGAACGTTGACGTATTGCAGAACCGGAACGCGGCTGGCAAACACGTTAATGAGAATAAGACCGAGCAGGATATAATACCCATACCGCCTTAAAAACCAATACACTTTTCCATGCTTCTTATTGAGCGCGTCCACGATGCGAAAACCGTCCAACGGATAAAACGGCAACAGATTGAAAACGCAAAAGCTCAACGAATATAAAAACAGACAGGAAAACAAAACCCGCAAAAAAAGTTCCATATACGTGCCCGCAACAAGCGGACAGACGTACAAGACGATCAACGCCCAAAGCGGACAAAAGATAAACGCCATCAGATAATTGATGATGATCCCTGCTGCAGAAGTCCAGAAACTACCTTTCCTATAATTGTCAAAATTCATCGGATTGACCGGAACGGGCTTCGCCCAGCCGAACCCCGCCACCGCAAAAGCCACTATACCGAGCGGATCAAAGTGTTTTAACGGATTCAACGTCATTCTTCCCGCAAATTTAGCCGTCGGGTCACCGCATTTATATGCGACAAACGCATGCGCAAATTCGTGGAAAGTAACGACAACCATTACAGCCAAAAATTGAGCCAATAAGCTGAATACAAATTCCATAACATGTTTATTATAGCATAATTTCCGAAAAATTGCAAGTACGCCACGTGTAAATTCAGCGAAAAACAAAGATTTTTTACGCCGATATACCTATAAAAAAGGATTATTTTGTCTTTTTTGCAAGTCGCGCGGGAATTACGTCGTTTCGAGTCAGATCTTCATACGTTTGCGGACGTACGATATATTCCGCGTTTCCTTCGTTTACAAGAACACAGGGCGGAATAAAATTACGATTATAATTCATTGCCATCGAATAGTTGTAGGCACCCGTAGACAAAATGGCAAGGATATCTCCGGATTCCGCTTTAGGTAACGAAACGTTGACTGCGATCAAGTCGCCACTTTCACAGCATTTTCCCGCTATGGAAACGATCTCCGTCGCCTCTTCATTTGCGCGGTTGGCGAGAACGGGCGTATATTTCGATTGGTAAAGCGCGTAACGGGGATTATCAAACATACCGCCGTCGACCGCTACGTATTTTTTAACGCCGGGTATATCTTTTATGGCGCCAACAGTGTACAAGGTGACCCCTGCCTCGCCTACGATTGAACGACCGGGCTCGATAAGCAGATACGGAAGCCTCATATCCTTTTCGATTGCTTTTTCTTTTACCGCTTTGATTAACGCTTCAAGATACTCTGCGTAGCCTTCAGGGGATATTTTTCGATCTTCATCCGTATACCAAATGCCGTATCCTCCGCCGAGATTGAGCGTTTCGAGGATAAAACCTTGTTTTTTTTGCATTTCCGCAGCAAAATCCATACATTTTTCCACCGCGATCACAAACGAATGCTTTTCAAAGATCTGTGAACCGATATGACAATGATAACCCTTTAGCTGTACGTTGTTTTTCTTTAAAGCGTAAGCGGTAACTCTTTCCGCCGTTCCATCCTGGATGGAAAAACCGAATTTGCTATCCGTCGTCGCGGTCTGGACGAATGCGTGCGTATGCGCTTCCACACCGGGATTGATACGAAGCAAGATATTTTGCGTTATACCTCTTTTCGCAGCCTCCGCGTCGATCTTATCGATTTCCGAATATGCATCCGCAACGATACAACCGATTCCTGCATCCAACGCTTCGCCAAGTTCGTAATCGAGCTTGTTGTTGCCGTGCATATAGATCTTTTCTGCGGGAAAACCTGCTTTTAAGGCCGTATAGAGTTCTCCACCCGAAACAACGTCTATACCGATATTTTCTTCGTCTGCGATTCGATAGATCGCTTTGCAAGAAAACGCCTTCGACGCATATAAAACGAGCCCGTTACCGTCATACACTCTATTGAGCGTGTCCCGATACACGCGCATCATCTGACGGATATACGCTTCATCGAATAAATAAAGCGGCGTGCCAAACTTTTTTGCAAGCTCGACGCAGTCTGCACCGCCAATTTCCAAATGGCCTTTTTCATTTATTTTCAACGTTTCTCTTTCATTCATTGATAATGCTTCCTCTCTTGTATCGAAGTTATCAATATTCTATCAAATTTGACGACAAAATGCAAGGGTAGAAAGGCATTTTTTCACGAAAAAATCCGTCTTTATTGCAATTTTTTTCATAAAAACGGATTTTTATCTTTGCAGTTTTTGTCTTTTATCCTTTTTATCTTGCGTTCCAACCATTCGCAATGTCTTTGAAACGGTCGAAAAATCCTGCTTCTTCCACGGCGTTTTCCGCAAGTAAAGAAAGCCTGTCCGTTTCTACTCCGTCTTTAAACACAAGTAGTTCACCAACTTTATCCCCTTTTTGAAGCGGCGCTTTCAATTCTCGCAAACGGATCTCCGTCGTATAATTTCCTTTTTCGCCGCGTTTGGTAAACGCATAGGAAGAGCGTTCGGGAAAAGCAGTGACTGTTTTTGTCTTGCCGCCGTTTACATAAACAGGCTGTTCAAGCGGTTCGTTTTCTTTTACGATAGGCGTCACGGCATAATTAGCGAAAGCATAATCAAACATACAACGCACGTCTTCAAAACGGTTGGCACTGTTTTCTTCGCCGATCACGACCGAAATAACGCGCATTCCGTTACGTTTTGCCGTCGCAGCAAGACAAAACCCAGCTTCATTGGTA
>JBGVRF010000085.1:0-4386 GCA_045128175.1 Candidatus Scatosoma sp. | reverse complement strand
TCGTATATTTCAGACCGACGATCGCGCAGATGTCGCCCGAGCAAATTTCAGGAATATCCTTTCTTTCATTTGCGTGCATCTGCACCAAACGACCGACTCTTTCCTTCTTCTCCTTCGTGGAGTTGTAAACGTAAGAGCCAGCAGGTAAAACACCCGAATATGCACGGAAGTAAGCAAGCGAACCGACGAACGGGTCTGTTGCAATCTTGAATGCAAGACCCGCAAAAGGTTCGTCGTCCGACGTTTTTCTCACTTCTTCTTCGCCCGTATTAGGGTTGGTACCCGTAACGTGGTCCACGTCAAGAGGACTGGGAAGGAAGTTGATGACCGCGTCGAGAAGGAATTGAACACCCTTGTTCTTATAGGACGAACCGCAGAGCATAGGGATCGCTTCCATTCTCAAGCAACGTGCGCGAAGACCTGCAATGATATCTTCTTCGGAAAGATCCCCTTCTTCAAAGAATTTTTCCATCAACTCGTCGCTGGAGGAAGCCGCTTCTTCTACAAGCTTCGCTCTGTATTCGTTAACGACGTCCATCATATCCGCAGGAATAGGTTCCTTACGGAAATCCTTACCGAGGTCGTCATAATAAACTTCTGCTTCCATTTTGATAAGGTCGACAATACCTCTGAAGGTATCTTCCTTACCAATGGGAAGTTCGATAGGAACGGGATTAGCACCCAATCTTTCACGGATCATGCTTTCAACGCGGAAATAATCTGCGCCGTTGATATCCATTTTGTTAACGTAAGCGATACGGGGAACTTTGTAGTTATCCGCCTGTCTCCAAACAGTTTCAGATTGGGGTTCAACACCGCCTTTTGCGCAGAACGTCGCAACAGCGCCGTCCAATACGCGGAGGGAACGTTCAACCTCTACCGTGAAGTCAACGTGGCCCGGGGTATCGATAATGTTGAAACGGTGTCCTTTCCAAACGCAAGTCGTAGCAGCGGAGGTAATAGTAATACCACGTTCCTGCTCCTGTGCCATCCAGTCCATGACAGCGGTACCTTCGTGGGTGTCACCGATCTTGTGCGTTCTGCCCGTATAGAACAGAATACGCTCCGTCGTGGTAGTTTTACCCGCATCGATATGCGCCATGATACCAAAATTTCTGGTATGGAGTAAATCGTATTCTCTAGCCATAATTTACCTCTCTCAGAATCTGAAGTGCGCGAATGCTTTGTTAGCTTCAGCCATTCTATGCGTATCTTCTTTCTTCTTTACAGAACCGCCGGTATTGTTGTAGGCATCCATAAGTTCTGCAGCCAGTCTCTTGGACATTTCTCTTTCGCTTCTCTTTCTAGTGTTGATAACCAACCAACGAATAGCAAGCGTCTGACGTCTTTCGGGTCTGATCTCGATGGGAACCTGATAGTTTGCACCACCTACACGGCGAGCTTTAACTTCAACTACGGGCATAACGTTTTCCATCGCCTGCTTGAAAATTTCCATAGGTTCCATGTTGAGTTTTTCACCCATGATCTTAAATGCATCGTAAACGATTGTCTGCGCCGTGCCTTTTTTGCCGTCAAGCATGATCTGATTGATGAGCTTAGTTACGACTTTGCTGTTATACATAGGATCGGGCAGTACGTCTCTTTTAGGGACATTACCTCTTCTAGGCATAGTTTTTATCCTCCTTTAAATAATTTTGATAAGGGCATTACCCTTCAGTACAGCTATCGCGCTTTTATTTTTTCAAAAAGTGCGAATCTTCTGCAGCTTTCGCTGCATACTGCCTACTTTTATTCGGGGCTTTCGAGCTATATTCCGATTAACAAGTAGGTCTTTTGCGTTTTGGTTTCTCAGTCTTAAAACGCAACCGACTTGTGAGCGTTTTCCGAGTTCTCACGCCTCGTCAAGAAGCAAACGCTTCTTTTTGCTCCGCGTCTTTACGACACATTCCCTATCTTATTTAGGGCGCTTTGCACCGTATTTCGAACGGGACTGCTTACGCTTTGCAACGCCGGCGGTATCGAGGGCGCCACGGATGATGTGATAACGTACACCGGGCAAGTCCTTAACACGTCCGCCTCTGATCAAAACGGAGCTGTGCTCCTGAAGGTTGTGACCTTCACCGGGAATGTAAACCGTACCTTCCTGCTTATTCGTAAGACGTACACGAGCAATCTTACGCATAGCGGAGTTAGGCTTCTTAGGAGAAGTCGTGGTAACGGACAAACATACGCCGCGCTTCTGAGGGCAGTTGTCCAAAATAGGGCTCTTGGATTTGTAGGTGAGCTGCTCTCTGCCTTTTTTGATAAGCTGGTTGATAGTAGGCATGTATTTGACCTCCTTGTAAAAATTTGGAATATATTTCTTGAAATTGCCCTTATCGCAATTTCAAAGAAAGCGAATTTTCAGTTGCGACGCTTGTCCGACTCGCATCTGTCGATATATTTGAAAGGGCATAATACCCCCCTACTTCCGATCGCAACGTTATTATTTTAGCATTTTCAAGAGTTTTTGTCAAACGTTTGAAGCCACTTTTTCTTTGTTTTTTACATTTTTTACAGGAAAAGCGCGAAAACCGCTCCAAAAAGGAACGGTTTCAATATTCTGTTCGCTTTTTCAAGCGAAAGTTTCAATCAAAGCCCTGCCAATTGTGCTTCGCATTTGGCTTTCATATCCTGATATTTTTTGACCTTCTCACGTTCGTCGTCGACAAGTTTCTTAGGCGCTTTGCTTACGAAGTTTGCATTGTTCAATTTGCCTTCCGCACGGGCGATCTCGCCGTTGATACGTTCAATCTCTGCCGCAAGACGCGCCTTTTCTTTTTCGATGTCAACAAGCTCACCCAAAGGCACGTAGATCTGCGCGATCTCCGTGACGGAAGAAACGGTCTTGCCTTCCACCTCCGCAACGGAATCGATCAGTGTTAATCCGCTCGCGCCGGAAAGTTTCATGATACAGTCTTTGTTTACCTGTACAAGGCGCTTGCTTTCAGTGACGACGTACAGTTCCACTTTTTTGGAGGGAGGACAATCTGCGTCCTTCTTCATCGCGCGAACAGCCTTGATGATCTCCATCACACCTTCAAACGCTTTGGCTTCTTTTTTGTAAGCCATTTTAGCGTTGTATCTAGGGAAGTCTGCGACCATGATACTGCCGCTCGTACCCGGCAAGTTCGCATAAATCTCTTCCGTAACGAAGGGAATAAACGGGTGCAAAAGCTTCAACGCGTTTTCGAGCACAAAGCAAAGTACCGCCAGCGCGTCTGCTTTTCTCCCCTCGTCCTCGCCGTAAAGCGCGGGCTTGGAAAGCTCGATATACCAATCGCAAAAATCGTCCCATACGAAGCCCATAACAAGATCGCTCGCCACGCCCATCTCGTATTTTCCGAGGTTGGTCGTCACCTCGCGGATACAGTTTTGCAACCTGGAAATGATCCATTTATCCGCGGGCGCAAGCTTCACATTTTCGATCGCAGGAATATTCTTTCCTTCCGTATTCATCAGCACAAAACGCGCTGCATTCCACAATTTATTGATGAAGTTACGGCAGGCTTCTACCTTCGCATCCGAATAACGGGTGTCGTTACCGGGCGCAACGCCCGTCAACAAAGACAAACGCAAAGAATCCGCGCCGTATTTTTCGATGACTTCCAAAGGATCGATACCGTTGCCGAGCGATTTGCTCATCTTTCGGCCTTGCTCGTCACGAACGATGCCGTGAATCAGCACGTCATGGAAAGGTACTTTACCCGTATGTTCAATGCCGGAGAAAATCATTCTCGCAACCCAGAAGAAAATAATATCGTAACCAGTGACAAGCACGTCGGTTGGATAGAAATATTTATAATCCTCCGTTCCTTCGGGAAAGCCGAGCGTCGAGAAAGGCCACAGTGCAGAAGAGAACCACGTATCAAGCACGTCCTCGTCCTGACGCAAATTTGCGCTACCGCAAGCGGGGCAAGCGCTGGGATCTTCCTTTTCGCAAATAACCTTTCCGCAGTCTTTGCAGTACCAAACGGGAATGCGGTGTCCCCACCAAAGCTGACGGGAAATACACCAATCGCGAACGTTTTCCATCCAATTATAATAGATTTTGGAGAAACGTTCGGGAACAAATTTTACTTTATTTTTCACGACCGCGTTGATCGCGGGTTTTGCAAGCGGCTCCATTTTTACGAACCACTGTTTGGAAACGATAGGCTCTACCGTCGAATGACAGCGGTAGCAATGCCCGACGTTGTGGTTGTGCGGCTCGATTTTGACGAGATCGCCAAGCTCTTTTAAATCGTTTACAATCTTCTTTCTTGCGTCGTATCTGTCCAATCCCTTGTAAATGCCTGCCAGATCATTCATCGAGCCGTCGTCGTTCATGACACGGATCACAGGCAGGTTGTGTCGTTTCCCCACCTCGAAGTCGTTGGGGTCGTG
>JBGVRF010000084.1:0-15176 GCA_045128175.1 Candidatus Scatosoma sp. | reverse complement strand
CCTGCATACCTGCCAGCGAATAGTTTTGGTCTTTGGAAGTGACCGTACCGTCTTTTACGTAACCGAAGTAGAAATCGCTGAATCCTACGCCGGAAACGAGTTTGACGTCAAACGTTACCGTCCATTCGCCGCTACGGAGATAGGGCAAAAGATTGGTAAGGAAAATTCTATTTTCTTTGCCTATGCACTTGTTGTAATCGAGCACAAGCGAGTTACCCGAAATAGTATCTTCGCTCGCCTTCAGTTCGACTGCGCCCTGCATCGCTCTTTCGATTAGCGGACTATTCAAGCCGTTTTGGAAGTTTTCTTTAAACACGCCGCCGTCGTTTTCCAACGCCGAAATATCGTAATAGCCGTCCACGTCAAACGTCTCGATGACCGTATCCGATGTTACGTTGATCACAACGTCCACGTACGCTTCATTTTCCGCTTCATCACAAGCATAATAGGTCACAAGATGCCTCCCGAGAATATTCGAGGTAAACACACCGTCTTCAAGAGCACCCGGCGTTTCGCTGAAGGCAATGACCTCCAGTTCTCCGTCCACGTCATCCGTCGCCGTCGCTGCGGGAATGGTGAAGGGTTGCCCCAACGTAACGTTGAGTTCGGTAGGATTCCCCTCTACCGTGATAACGGGAGCCGTTTCATCCGGTTCAACGACGGGATCCTCAGACGAAGATGTTTCGGGCTCCTCCGTCGAGGTCGATTCCGTCGGCGTTTCTTCGCTGGTCGAATCGGAGGTTTCAGGCGTTTCCGATTCGGACGCGGGATCTTCTTTTACCGATTCGGACGTCGAGTCGGAAACAGACGAGTTGTCGCCAAAACAAGCCGACATTCCTGCAACCGACGCGGACATAAGCCCTGCCAATAGAAGCGTTAAAATGAGTTTGGATTTTTTCATACACTTTCTCCTTGTTTATTTTTTACCGTTAATACGGTTTTTTATGTAATTTGCGGAAGATTATCTTCCGTCTTTTTTATTGCTCACGAATATCAGCCGACAAATTTGAACAAAGGCATCTTTGCAGTCTTTGTCTTCCATGCTTCTACGAAATGGGGAACGTTGGAGACCTGCACTCTCTTTCTGCCGATATCCTCGCGTTCACCGTCCGCAAACACGAACGCCATTGCGATCTCGTTTCCGTTATCTACGCTCGCCTTTATATCTGCGAACACCTCGAAAGGCAGCAACAGCTCGCCGCGATATCCGTCGCCCGTCTGTACACAGCTTGCCTTGATTTTACTGCTATTCGCCATCAGCGTCTCGTTTGTTCTCGCTTCCGCAAACGTCCAACCGTTCGCCCAAGTCGGCACGCAGGCGATCTGCGCCACGTCGCCTTGATTTTTATACAGCTGGAGATCGGCGTTCGGCATATCCAATACGGTAGAGAGGAACATTTCGAAACAATCGCCATTCCAGAAATTGTTGACGGTCTTGAATAAATAAGCGTTATCCTTGATGTCGAACGCGATATAGATCCCCTCGTCCGTCCAACCGATCTTGCACGTCCTGACGCCAAATTCGTTCGCATATTCGGCAGGGTCGATAGATTTACCTGTTGCAAGCGAATGCCCGACCATCGTTACCGACGTACCCTGCTGCGACCAATCGGACAAATCGCCGTCGATAGAGATCGCCGCCGCCAGCTTGCTTACCTCCGTCGTAGAAACTTCCGCCTCGATGACCTGATAAGAGAGATTGATGTTACTGTCCAGCGTGATCGTTTCGGGAGAGGTAAGACCATTTGTGATGATCCCTGCGTACGTTTCCGAACCAAGCGTATTATACGCATAATTCCCCAACACCTTGATATTGCCCGCATTGTTCATTTCCAAAGCGCATTCGTAAACTTCCCCCGTCGTAACACGGCCGTTGTTATAAAACAGGTTATCGGATACAGTCGAATCGCTGCAAGCTTGCAAGCTGATACCCGCGTTGCCGTTTCTGGCGATGAAGTTGTTGTGAATGGTGATCCCCGTGATCGTACCTACCGGGCCGAGCGCCGACGATCTTGCAAACACGGAAACGTCGCCCGTCAGGGAAAGAAGATAGTTATTATTTACGAATTTGTTATTGGAAACGGTAATATTCTGCGGCATCGTCGCTTCGTTGAATACGTCCAGCGAGCTGTGAATGGAAACAGAACCGTGACCGACGTTGAAGAATGCGTTGTTGCTGATCTCCGCATCGCGCACCTGTACCAAAAGTCCGCGGTTACGCTTGTTTCTGACAATATTGTTACGGAAGGTAAACTTCGCCGTTTTGCTAATGTTCGTTGCAACGACGTTGTTCCCCCAATTTCCCGCATCCTGCTTGGAAAGAGATTCTTCCACAACGATGGTATACGCGCTTTCCGTACCGCTCACTTCTTTCACCGTGCCGTAGCCCTTCTTTTCAAAGGTATCCGCATCGTAAAATTCGATGACGTTCCCTACGTCGGGCATAGAGATACCTGACGTTTTTCGGGAAATGACGACCGTTTTATTACGTACGTCCACGCTCGTCAGACCGTAATAATATCCCGATTTGATGTTCAACGCGTCGTCGTGGCAATATTCGATGAGGGAATTGGTGATCTTTACGTCCCCGTAACATTCGCCGAAATGCAATCCGTCCGCCGTCGTGGTCATCAATCTGCCGCTGTCTTCGGGAATCGCGATCTGTAAACGATTGATGTAAACGTTCGTTGTTCTGCTGCCGACCACACCCATACCGGGGCAGGTCGCGATCGTTACGTTTTCCATATATACGTTTTCACAACCGATATACGAAAAACCGTTGTAAACGTACATCGAAAAGGCAAGGTTTGCATAATCCCCCAACGCTACGTCCGAGAAGCTACCGTAATACGCCGAACCGAATTGCACCTTGACCGAATATCCGGTATCTTTATTCCCCGACACGGTGTAGCCCGTGAGAAACGTTTCGCTTGCCGTGCAAAAATTGCCGCCCTGCTTAGGCGCAAGCGTTATCATGTCGAATTCTACGTACGAAAGCAGAGATGCATTGTTTGCCACCGCCCTTTCCACAGTTTCGTTAAAGCGTTTATCCACCGCAACGGTAACGGTATAATTCGTCGTGTCGATCTCCGTAATCGTACCGTTTATCGCCGTAGGAATCTCGTAGTCTATCGTAATATCATTAAAGTGTACGTCCTTGCAATCGGTCAACCCGATAAATCCGCGATAAGCGAAATTATCGTACGTCAACACGATCTCACAACCGTTACCGTTGACGTATAAACCGTCGTAGCCGTTAAGATTATACGTATACGTAGCTGCTGTAGACAGCGAAGAATTGATTACCAACCGTCCGTTTTCGGGCAATTCAATCAATGCTTTCTTTCCCTCTTCGTTGAGCTGTTTTGCGCGTTCGAACGCGTCTAACAGCTTCTGATAATCGGTATTCGCATTGGAATACGTAGCGTATTCGATCACTTCAAGTCCCGTCTTTTCGATAGGATACAGTTCGTCGTCCATTTTCTCCTCGATAACGCCTACGTTGGAAATATCGCTGAGACCGTACGTTTCGTCATCCGTCATAGACTCGTCCGCGTACACCGATTTGGAAAGTTGCTGTATCGTTTCGTCGATCGTGTACTGCGCCTCGTCCTTTTCAGGGGCAGAAGAAGACGAGTCGGGAACACTCGCGCTCGACGAGGACGTACTGTCGCCTGTCGATTCGCTCGTCCTGTCCTCACAAGCTGCT
Organism: Candidatus Scatosoma sp.; assembly: GCA_045128175.1. Taxonomy (GTDB): domain Bacteria; phylum Bacillota; class Clostridia; order Christensenellales; family Borkfalkiaceae; genus Scatosoma. Next base: position 11,467 of record JBGVRF010000084.1, on the reverse strand, counting down.
CCAAACGCCATCGCCATTGCCAACAACAGACACGAAGCCGTGTTTAGAAATTTGTTTTTCATTCTTTTCCTCCATATAATTTAAAAGTATTCGAGGTATCCTCCACCGACGAGCCGTCCGTCTTGACAACGGAGAACACGTCGTGTTCTTCATCCATTACCGCACAATTTCCGCTTGTCTTAATCTCCTCGCTTACTACCACGCGCACTGCTGCAAACAGACCGTCGGACGACCTGCGTAATCCCGTGTTATAGAACAAGTTGTTCAAAACTTCGCTGTTGCCTGCGGATTTCAAGGACACGCCTGCCTGCGCGCAACCGTAAATGAAATTGTTTTTCACCGTAATGTTTTTGATTGCGCCGGCCACGCCTTTGCCCGTACTGCCGTATGCGAATACGGAAACGTCTCCTTCTAAGCCAAAGCCCGCGTTATTGTTGATGAATTTGTTATTCGTCACCGTCACGTTGCCGGGCACGAGCGCCTCTGCGAAAATATCCAATGCGCTATGTAACGATATGCCGCCGTGCACGATGTTTTGAAAGGTATTATTGGAAATATCCGAATCACGCGATTGCAACAATATGCCGCGATTTCGCTTATTGCGGAAAATGCAATCGTTGATCTTCACCTTGGGGCTACGGGTAACGTTGCCCACGATCTTACCGATCAGATCGTCGCGAATGAATTTATCCACCGTCAACGTGTACGTCAAAAGGGATTTATGCACGTCTTTCACTGTATACGTGCCGTATAATTCGAACGTGGCGGGGGCGTAGATCTCGATGATGTCCCCCTCTTCGATCGGAAAATTGGTCGAGCTGGTTGCCGTACAAGTGATTTCTTTTGCATAGTTTGCCGTGATATTTTTATAAAAACTGCAAATATTGATCGAATCGTCATGCGAATTTTCATATACACTACCGGTAATGATCAGATCCCCTACGCAATCGTTGCCGTGGAATCCGTCCGCGGTTGCCGTCATCAGTCTGTCCGACCCCTCTTTCAACATAAGATTGGTACGGTTGAGATAGCTATTTTTCACGGTATGAAACATGAACGTCATACCCGCCGAACAATAAACGTTACAACCTTCCAGATAAACGCCTTCGCATTTCTTTACGTTGAAAGTCGCGTATTCGTACATTGTAAATGCAACGGACACTTTCGTGCCTACCTTCACTGCTTTCATTGTTTTAAAGGTCAGCGTTAACTCGTTTGCCGAAGCGTTATAGCTACCGCTTTCGATATTCTTGACCCGATCCCCCGTACTGTTATACAGCAGATTGCCATCCGCGTTCGGATATAATGTTCCGTTTTCATCCTCGCAGAATTCCATATACGAGCCATAATTGATCGTACCGCCGTTGTAACGGCTGTCGGAAAGATCGAATTCGTCCGTGAGCGAGATCGTCACCGTTTTCGCGTTGACGTCGCAGGTTTTTATCTCACCTGCAACAACGGGCGACGGATCGTAATCGGTTGAAATATCGTTCATATGGACATTTTTACAATTTTCAATCGAATACCCCACGCACCAGTTGGAAAAAACAAATTCCGTCTCATCGCCGACGAGATAAAGGTCTTCGACGTCTTTCAGCTCTATGGTACCCGTAAAGGTGTAAACGCCTTTCTGAAAAACGATCTTTTTCAGACCCGCTACGCTCTGCAATTCTTTCAGCAACCCGTTAAGATCCCGTTCGTTTTTTTCCGCGCCCGGCGCTACCCCATAATCGGCAGCATCGTAAACGTGCTCAAACCCATTCTCGGGTACGGGATAAAGCACCCGTGTAAACGCCGCTTCGTCAGCTCCTACCGCAGACGCGTCGCTAAGCCCGTATTCCGTATTGGATATCGCCGAACGGTACGGCGTGCTTTTTAACGTTTGGATAAGTTCCATTCCGTCAACCTCTCTGTTTTCTTCCTTCGGCTCGTTTTCGCTATCGGAGGCCGATCCTTCCGGGACCGAAGTTTCCGGCGGCTCCGTCGAATCCGAGGACGATACGCTTTCCGAAACGCTCGCTTCCGATGATCCCGTGCCACTTTGGGACTCCGTCTGCCCCGGCGTATCACAGCCCGAAAAGCAGAATAAGGAAGCGAGCAACAAAACCATTGTCATTTTGAAAAATTTTCCCACTTTCTCCTCCTCAAATAATCACACGTTGATTTGCTATCAACAGCAAACACCCCCGCGGAGTTGACAAATTTTTACACGTTTTTATTTGCGTTTTGCGAGCGCCTTGTTGTACATCGCAAGCACATCTTCGTATTTATAGCCTTTCAACTGATCGAGATATTTATTCCAATCGGTATCGTTGCTCACATCCCAATCCTTTACCCCTGTGATGAAGTTGAATTCTACCATTTCGATATACGTATCGAGGCTGGTCTGGATCCTCGAAATAGGCTCGTAATCCGCCGCGTCGAGAATGATATCCTCGGGAACGGGGACCTTGAGATAAGGAATGTAGCGTTCGCTTTCCTGATTGAGACGCTTGATGATATCGTCGTTCATCTTACCGACGAAATCATACGACCAATACAGTGTTGCGCCCGTACCGACGTTGGGGGTGATCGTCGCGCGGTATTCTTCCTGCGTACCATCCCAATCTTCGGGAACATGGAAGGTCCACGACGTTTTCTCCTCGTCATCCCACGTAAAATCGACGCCCTCTTCGCCGTATGCAATCAGCTGTGTGCCAAGATCCGAATACATAATGTCTACAAGACGGGCGATCTCACGCACGTAAGGCGTACCTCTGGGAATAACCACGCCGTCTGCGCCGAAAGGCGAGAACCCGTAATGTAAGGGCGTACCCGTATAATATTCGCTGGTCAAAGGACCGAACGCCTCGTAATTTTCTTCCAGATCGTAACCGACGGTAAGATACGCCGCCGCCTGACAGAACATACCCAGGCAGTTATCATAACCTTTGCCGACCACCTGCGATATATCCTTGTACGAGAAAGTGCTGTTGTCGATCAGACCTTCTTCAAACATCATCTTCGCCGTCTTGAGATACTGACGATACGCGTCGGTCACAGGCGTATACGTAAACACGCTACCGTCGTTGGAGATCTCTACGCCGTTCGTTACAGCGCCGTAAGCCGCCAAAATAAAATTGCGAAGATATTGCATGGAAGCAGCCGTTGCGGGAACTTCATCGTTAGGATCGCCGTTCGCGTTCGCGTCCAGCGCTTTAAACGCACGAAGGACAAGAAGAAGCTCTTCGATCGTATCAATTTCGTCTGCGGTAGGTAAACGGTCTACGCCAAACGCAGCCTTCAGCTTTATTTGTAATTTCTCATTGATATGAGAGATCCATTGATCGTTGATCCACATTTTATACGTACGATCTCTGGGTACGTCGTTTGCAGAAACGGTAGCGTACATCATACCGTCGTCCAACGTTGCCGTATTCTTCGCCTGAATGTCCGTATCGATGTTAAAATTGTTATTCAACAGCTCTTTATATGTAGGCATATAATTATCAATCAAGCTACCCACCTGCACGCCGCTGACCTCCAACGAAGGGTCGTTCAGTGGGATCAGCGCCTTGTTCTTCGAATAGATCACCTGCTCGGCGATCGTATTGGAGAACAGGAAGAAATCGGGCAGATCGCCTCCCCAAGCTGCATTACGAAGATTGGTATAGCTGGAGGTATCCGCTTCAATAAACTTAAAATCGAGATTCGTCAAATCACTGAGCTTTTTGAACATCTTCATGGTGGAATACGCAGGATTCATGCTGCCGCGGGGCACGAAGATCTCCAGCGCCACCTTATCCTTTACGATACGATATTCGTTGCCGTATTCTTGCAATGCCTGTTCGGCAGTCAAGAAGTTATCCGCAGTGTAGCCCGAATTTCCACCGCCGTCACAACCCGTTGTCGCCAATACGCCAAACGCCATTACAGATGCCAATGCCAAAGAAATAATTTTTTTCATATTTTTTCCTCCTTGTATCAAGGTTATAATTTTTAGCCCTTTAAGCCGCCGACCATCAAGCCCTTTTCAAAGAACTTCTGGAAGAACGGATAGATCAATAAAATAGGAACTGTCGAAACGACGATAACAACGTATTTCAAAGATTCAGAAAGCAACGCCTGTTCCTGTTGACCAAGGCTACCCGAACCACCCGAACCAACGCCTGAAACATTCGAGCTGATCAAAATACGTTGCAGTGTTCTCTGTAACGGCCATTTGGTTTCATCCGTTACGTACAATAACGAATTGAAATACGAATTCCAGTATCCCACGATCGCATACAGCGTCATGACCGCAATAATAGGCTTACACAAAGGAATGACGATCGTTACAAAAGAACGAATCGGACCACAACCGTCGATCATCGCGGCTTCCTGATATTCCCAAGAAATAGACGAGGTTATGTACGTACGAATGATGATAATGTTATATACGCCAACGCAACCGGGAATGATATTCGCCCAAATGGTATTGATAAGGCCGAGATTTTTAACGACAAAATAGGTAGGGATCATACCGCCGCTGACAAACATCGTGATGACCATAAATAAATTGACAACCGATTTTCCTTTCAGATCCCGTCTGGACAGCGGATACGCCGCCGTGAACTGCATCGCAAGCTGAATGATCGTACCGATAAGGGTATAAAGCAACGTGTTGCCATATCCGCGTAAAATATTATCATCCTTAAAGACCTTCACGATTCCTTCAAAAGAGAAATCAACCGGGAACAACCCGACTTGTCCGCGATATACCGCTTCAGGCGAGGAAAAAGCGTTCGCCAATACAAACAGCAAAGGAAGCAACGTTATAAACGCATACAGCCCCATTACCGCGTAAATGACCCAGTTGAATACTTTGTCTTTACCTTTATTTTCAACCATGATCCCCTCCTTACCAAAGCGACGTCTCGCTTACCTTGCGCGAGATGAAATTTGCGACCCACAACAAAATGATATTGATCAACGAATTGAACAAGCCGATCGCCGTCGCATAGCTATATTGCGGGAACTGCGCCTTAAACGTCATTTCATACACATACGTAGAAATAATACGCGACGTAGAAAGATTGCCTGCCGTCTGCATTAAATATACCTTCTCAAAACCTACGCTAAGCATATTACCGATACTTAAAATAAGCATAATGATCGCCATAGGAACGATCGTCGGCACATTTATGTGCCAAATACGCTTCATACGCCCCGCGCCGTCGATAATCGCCGCTTCGTGCAAGGACATATCCACGTTGGCAAGCGTCCCCACGTAGATGATCGCCCACCAGCCGAGCCCTTGCCATAAGCCCGAGATCACGTACACGTGCGGGAACAGCTCTGCGCTCTCCATCAAGCGGATCGGCTCGCCCCCGAACGCCGTGATGATCCTGTTCACAATACCCGTTTCATAATTGGAGAACGAAAACAGCATACCGCAAACGACCATGACCGATACGAAATAGGGCGCGTAAGAGATCGTTTGTACTACTTTTTTATACGTTTTGTTTCTGATCTCGTTGAGAAACAACGCCAAAACGATAGGCAAGATCGTGTTTACCACGATCGAATACACACTTAGCACCAACGTATTCCTCAAAATATCCCAAAAATCGGGAAGCGTAACGAAATTGATAAAATGCTCAAAACCGCCCTGTCCTGCCCAAGGACTGTCCCAAAGCCCATCAAACGCATTAAAATTTTGAAACGCCATCAAAAGCCCCGAAAGGGGAACATAATTGAAAATAAACAAATAAAGCAACGTAGGCAACAACAGCAGATACAGCAGCAGATTGTCTTTTTTAAAAAAATCGCGAACGTGTTTTTTGAACTTGCTCGGTTTCTTCGGCGTCTCCACCGTTGCCTGCGTTTCCGCTTTTTCCTTTGTCAACTGCATTCCTTTTCCTCCTTTGCCTGTTTTGTTACGAAAATATGGTCGCCGAAATATTCTCGATATCCGTTTTCCTCCATATATACACCGATCTTTCCGACCTCCGCCGCCATCACGCAAACGCTGTTTTCCAGTACGGAGATTTCCTTTATATAGGCCGACGGATTGAGCTTTTCCACCATGCCGAGCACAGCGCAGCCGTCCTGCACCTTCACGACGGTAAATATCTCCGCATTGCGCGCTTTAAGGTCACAGCCTACGCAATCACTTTCCGTCATAATGCCGATAAAGCCTTTACGGGAAGAATATACCGCGTACGTCCCCTTTTCCAAACCGTTTATTTCGGACAGCGCCAGCTGCGTTTCCCGCTTGCATTCGGCGGTTCCGAATGCGGCGAGCACATCCCCGTGCTTCGTTCGGTTGAATATTCTGAACGGTTCGCCTACAGGGGTGCCGAACAGACAGTTTTCCGTCGGTTTCGCGTTCTCCTCACAGCGGAACACTTTTCCCTCTTTCGTGCACAATTTTCTGATCAGGGCATAATCTATTTTTTCGGGACGATCGGTACAATATACGGGACCGCCGCTCACCGACCTTGCCGCCGCATGATACTCTCCCCATTCGCTACCGCTTTCGAACATATCCCAATCGGCTGTGACGATAGGTTGCACCCAAAACCCGACGAACGCGTTATCCTGCACGTGCGCACCGTGGGTCAGCGGCTTGTCGGGCATATAATCGCAAGAAGTCCTCGTTACAGTGCCCGTACCGATATTCATAAAGAAATCGTTAGAACAGCTGGAGCAGTTGATGTGCTCGCCGTCGAATACTTCGTCGGATGCGGATTCAATCGCCCGCAACAGTTTTTTCATGACGTTTACTCTGCCGCCCCTGCCTTCCGCAAAAGCCTCTGACCAGGTCATCGCGTCTATCTTGGTCCCATCCACCTTCTGTTCTTTTAGCGCAAGATAGAAATCCCTATAGACCGAAGACACGTTTTTATAGCAAATTCCGCTTTCCTGATCTGCAATATTCATGGGATAGAAATCATCTCCCGCCGTTGCGGAAAACGCTTGATCGACGCTGTCCGAACGTAAACGGTCGGGAATACCGAAGGGTTCGTTTACGATCGCATACTGCGTAAATACCTCCGAATCCAGCCCCTTCCAATAACCGCTATACGTATGCCAGCAAAAGAATTTTTTTAATCCGTATTCCTGCTTGCATATCTCGACGGTCTTTCCAAGCCCATAAGGAAACTTTTCGGGATTGGCATAAAAAGACGCCAGTTTTCCATCTTTTCCAATCATCCAGCCTTCATCGGCAATAAGAAAACCGAGCTTTATATCCTGTTCACAGAAGCTCTTTTCCACAGCCAAAATGTTATCGTGCGTAACGTCGCTACCGAAAGCGTTATACGTACAATAGCCGAAATGATCAATGAACGAAGACGACTTTTTTTCTTCCTTGAGAAGAAACGTACCCAGCGCCGCTCGCATTTCCCGATACGCCAGCTCTATCCCGGCATAAGGATCGGTACAATCCAGCGCATACATATACCTGAATTTTCCCAAAGGCGTACCGGAGTCCCCCGTTTCCGCACGAACGTACGCCTTTCCGCCTTGGGAAAAGAGCGAACATCTCGCAGCACCGTCGCAAAGCATAAAATATAACGTATATACGCCCTCCGACTTTTTCGCAAGGAGATACTGCGTCTCCGCAGGAAGTTCGCCGACCGAACCGACAAACGCAGCCTTCATCCAACAGGATCCCGAACGGTAACAGGCGGAAAAGCTTTCGCCGAAAACGACGCCGCACTCAAAAACGCTTTCGCTTTCCGCACATTCCGTTTCATAAAACATACCGTTATATCCGAATTTTTCTTTTAACATTGTCCACCCGAAACTTTCTGTGTTTTTCTTAATTATAACATCAGTTTTTTTACAAGTAAATACAAAATATTTACTATTTCATGGATTTTTTTTACTTCCTGCTTGACAAGTGGAAAATTATGCCTTATAATAAAAACATGAAACCGAATAAAAACAGGAAACTACCGAAAAACTTATTTTACAAATATATCGATAACGATATTTTCGACGAATTTCACATCATCGCCGTCGGCAAGGAAAAATGTTCCGCCGATAAAAAGCAGGAGGGACCTTTCGTCAAAAACAGATTTATCCTCCATCTTTGCCTGAAAGGGAAGGGCTATTACAATCTCGACGGAAAAATGTACACCGTGCAGGCGGGCGATATTTTTTATATCCCTGCCAACCACGTTATTTATTATTATCCGGATAAACAGGATCCGTGGGAATATTTTTGGTTCGAATATAACGGACAAAATGCCCTGAAACTGAATGACCGGGCAGGCTTTTCCAAAGACAGCCCGATCTATCGCACGAAAGCGCATCCCGAGCTGAGTCGGATCCTTTCGGATATGATCGATCGTCTCAACGATAAAACGGACGATTTGGAGGTGATTTCGGGGATATACCGATTTTTTTCCGTCCTGATCCTCGAACGTATGCCACAAAAGGCGGCCTACGCCAACGCAAAAGACGAGCTGATCCGAAAAATTTTTGCATATATCAGTGCAAATTACTCCAACACTACCCTTTCTCTATCGGACATTGCAGCGCATTTCAACCTCAACGCCAGCTACCTTTCCCGATTTTTCAAGGACACGACAGGAGTACCTCTTTCCAAATATATTATTGATTTTCGGATGCAGAAAGCCGTGGCATTGCTGAAACGAAAAGATCTGTCCGTTAAATCCATCGCGATCAGCGTGGGGTATTCCGATCCGCTGTATTTTTCCAGAGAGTTTAGCAGACATTTCCACAATGCCCCTACCTCTTATCGGAAAGAATTGGAAAATTAGAAAAATTGAATATGCCTTAAATATACTTTCACGCAAAAAACGGAGCGATCGAACTCGCTCCGTTTTTATTTACGCTTTGATAATATTCATAATATTTACAACGCCCTTTCTTATAACTTTTATAAAGTTTCTTGAACGGGCGTCTTTTCGATAACGCCGACTGCGTCTGCGCGCCTCTGCTTTTTTAATAGATTCTTTCTTAAAATCTCCAGCTTGTACGAAGTGTAGCGGAGAATGAAAAAAGACGGCAAATTGAGAAATACGTTAATAATCGCCACAGGGACGGAGATCGCAAACCAAATCTTCGAAACGGGAAACAGCAACAGGATCAGAAAACCCAGCACGCAACTGGAGAAATGACCGATCTCGCCGTAACAAGCCTCCAACAGGAAACGATCGAGATATTCTAAGCTTTTCGGATCGGCGATCTTATTTTTACGGAACCCCGTCAAATGCCCGATCTCCGGTACGCGGTCCTTCCATTTTCTGATCTTTAACTTTTCATAAAAAGATTTTTCTTTCGCCGAAACGTGAAAAATTTTCTTTTCCCGATCGGCGAATTTTTTCGGAAGCATTCTCGCAACGCCCGCGACCAGTCCGTCCAATGCAACTATGGCGACCACCGCCAAAGTCGTAAAGCCCAACGCATATAAAAATTCCACCTCGCAGACAAGCGTTAGGATCGCAGACAAAATGAGCGTACACGAACAAACGATGATGATATACCGCATCAGATATTTTCCTCCTTCGTTTCGTACATGGTACCTTCGTTCTTCGATTTTTCATCGCAAGTATATGACAGAGGAAGCCCATAAATCTCCTCATATTTTGCTTTACAAAACGCATACGCTTCGTCTTTCATCTTCTCCGCGCCTTGCTTTTCGCCCAAGCTTTCATCGGGATAGATAGGCGGTAGAATATGCAACGTATGCCTTTGCACGGGATAGCCGTCGCCGTCCAGACGTTCGGGATCGTCCGTCATCGTAATGAAAGTCGGTAGTACAGGCACGCCCGCCCGATACGCCATCTTGAACCCGCCGACCTTAAACGGACGGGGCTTTTTATAATTCCACCACATCTCTTGTTCGGGATAGACGAGTATGGTCTCCCCACGTTTTAAAAGGGTGTTGACAGAGGACATAAAATTGATCATAGTACGACGATTGCTCGAAAGAGGCAACGTGTTGCAATGGCGAAAAAAGAATCCGTATAGTCCGGGGAAATTCGTATAATTCCCTTCTCGGATCACCTTATAGAGATACTTTCTCGGCAACGCCTTACGGATACAGTGAAATAAAATATAATTATCAAAAGGCGAAAAATGATTACAAGTCACGATCGCGCCGTTTTTCAACGCGTCCAGATGCTCTTCCCCCTCCACGCCGTCGATCACCATTACGTCTTTCTTGATAAGGCCCAGAAAATAATGATCGGCAATAAAGTTAGCAACCCGACGCGAAAGTTTGTTTTTGAACTTTTTACAAAGATAATCCGCCTCATCGGGCAACAGCTCGGGCGCTTCGGGATCATTCTCGACCGATTCGTCAAACCGCCCCGCTTTTTCGAGTTCTTCTATCCGCTTCAAAATCTCCAATCGGCTCGGAGAAATCTTCGATGAATCCATACCTGCCTACCTCATTTTCATTTTTATAAGTTCTTTCAGCGCCGCGCCCGACCGTATTGAGATAATTTTCGGGGCTGTCCGCTTCCGCCTGCGCCAACGCCAGCAGCCGTTCGCCGCCCACACGATCACGCTCCGCCATTTCAGCCGTAAATCCCGCTAAAGCAGCTTTGATAACGTCGTAAAATTCTGTCTGTTCCGCATACTCCCAGAAATATTCCTGATAGAGCACGTCATCGTAATGCCACGGCTTCATCGTGAGATTGTAATGGACAAGCTTGGGCTTTTTGACCGCGCTGCCGCCAATGGGCATTTTGTTCCATTCACCATCGTAATATTTGATTTTCCCCTTGCAGATAAGATTTAAACAATCCTGATCAGGCGCAACGATGAAATGATAGCTGCTCAAAACCTCGCAGAATTTTTCACAGAAATTGATCTGACGGAATTTTTCCAGATCCATAACGATCACACCGGAGTTGAAATAACAATTACCCGGTATTCCTAGTGCGTTTTTCGTATAATCCCGGAATACGTCAATCGAAGCAACCGCCTCGTCTGCAACTGCGCCGATAAGATTGTCCCCCAATTCCACATTGTACAAATTTGCGATATCGTCCAACAACACCGTGTCACAATCGAGATAGATCGCTTTTTTATACTGCGTAAACAGTTCCGGAATGAACAGACGATAATAGATTGCGCTCGTGTAATAATCGCGACAATGGATAAAGCTTTGGATCCGATCCATCTTATTTGCAACGTTTTCAAAACGAATGGAAATATTTTCCGTTTCCAGCTTTTTGATCTTCTTGCCGTTTTCCCCAAGATCACCCGGGCATAAAACGTGAATGCGATATTCGTATTCTTTCGAAACGTGTGCTTTCAGCGACGTGATCGCCACCGCAAGATAGGGAAGATAATTTTCATCCGCTGCGTAAAATACGGGGATGACCTTCTTGTTTTCTTTAATGTTCTTTTTCATAAATTTCCTCGTTGTCTTTTCTTTTCGGTCTTGGTACCGAAGAAAATTTCGTCGGCGTTTTGTTTTTGCGATCTTTCGCTCACCGACGATATTATTTTATAACATTTT
>JBGVRF010000083.1:0-5633 GCA_045128175.1 Candidatus Scatosoma sp. | reverse complement strand
TTTGCTGAGATCGACCATCGTAGCTACCAAACGCAGATTCCCTCTGGAAAGAACGACATCCGCGCTGTCAATAGCGATATCCGTACCGTTTCCCATTGCTACCCCCACGTCCGCTTCTTTCAAAGCTGGGCTGTCGTTGATGCCGTCGCCGACCATTGCTACAAATCCGCCAACAGAACGCACCCGTCGTACCGCTCGCGCCTTATCCTCAGGTAAAGCCTCCGCGTAATAGTCGTCGATACCGACTTCGTTCGCAATCGCTTTGGCAACGTTTTCATTGTCTCCCGTCAGCATCCCTACACGGATCTTGCGCTGTTTCAGATCGGCGATCGCCTGTGCACTCTGTTCTTTCAGAGTATCGGCGACGGCAAACACAGCTATGATTTTTGTTTGCGTTGCCAAAAATACGGCAGTTTTTCCTTTCTCCGAATAACGTTTTTCTATCTCATATGCTTTCTTTTCTTCCGTTTTTTCGATCAAACGGCGATTACCAAGTCGGTATACCGTTCCGTTTATCTCGCCTTTTGCGCCTTTGCCCGTTTCGTAAATATACTCGTTTACCGCCAATTCACTTATCCCCGCTTCACTTTCCGAAAATACACGGACACATTCCGCGATCGGGTGATTGGAATAGCTTTCGAGCGCCGCCACAACGTTACAGACAAAGTTTTTTTCATCGTCAAAGACTTCAAAATCGGTCACTTTGGGCTGTCCGACCGTTAAAGTCGCCGTTTTATCGAGCAAAACACAGCTGATATTTTTTGCTTTTTGTAGCGCTTCCGCATCTTTATACAAAATACCGAGAGACATGCCGCGTCCAGTCGCAGCCATTACCGCCACGGGTGTTGCCAGGCCCAGCGAACAAGGGCAAGATATGACAAGTACGCAGATCGCATAATTTGCCGCCGTTCCGAATTCCTTACTGATGAAAAGCCAAACAATAAATGTGAACAACGCGATCAACGTCACGGTTGGCACAAAAATACTCGCGATCTTATCCGCTATCTTTTGTAACGGAGGTTTGCTGGCGCCCGCCTCTTTGACCATTTTGACGATCTGTGATAACGTAGTATCCGCGCCGACTTTTTCCGCCAAAACTTTGATATATCCGCTCTTTACGATATCTGCGCCCGTAACCGTTCCGCCTTCTTCCAGCTCTATGGGCATACTCTCGCCCGTGATCGCCGCTCGGTCAACAAAAGCGTGTCCCTCTATAATCTTGCCGTCTACGGGCATATACTCGCCCTGTTTAACGATAAGCACGTCGCCTGCATGAATTTCCGAAAAAGCGATCTTAGATTGTATTCCACCGCGCTCTACCGTCACCGTGTTCGGCATCAACTGAATGAGCTTTTCTATTTCATCTCCCGTTTTTCGTTTGGATTTTTCTTCCAACCACTTGCCAAGTGTGACCAAAGCGAGGATCATTGCCGCCGATTCATAAAACATATGCGCGTGCCCGCTATGCCCGACATACAGCAGGATCGTGAGCACAAAACTGTATAAAAACGAAACCCCGGCCCCCATCGCTACCAATGTATCCATGTTCGGAACCCGTTTTACAAGCGCCTTTGCTCCGCTTGTAAAGAATTTGAAATCGATAACTATAACAGCCAAAGCGAACACCATTTGCAGCGTTACGCTGACGATCTCACTCGGTTGCGACAAACCGACCATACCGCCCATCGAAAAATACATAAGCGGAATCAAAAATGCCAAAGACAATAAAAAACGCTTTTTCAAAACGTCGGGTTGCGATTTTCTTTCCCTCAAAATATTTTCGTCGTACTTCTCTGCTCCGTAGCCGAGTTCTACTACCGTCCGGATAATTGTTTCACGTGAGACATTTTTTTCATCGTACTCTACGTCCATGCATTCACCCATCAGAGAAACGTCCGCTTTTTGTACTCCGTCCAATCGTCGAACCGCTTTTTCTATTCCAGCCGAACACGCGGCGCAAGTCATTCCCGACACCGCAAATTTTTCTTTCATGTCCGCATTTTCTCCTTTTTACATCTATAACGCAAACGTTTGTTTTCACTTTAAAGTATAGCACATTGTAAGAAAAAATGTCAATCAAATAGGGCTTAACCGCGGTTGATTTTTTTCGATAAATCGATAAATTTTTATCGGAAATAAAAAATTATAACACGAAAAGGCAGGAGGTAAAAACCACCCGCCTAATGATTTCGCTGCGACGAAAATTTAGTCTTTCTTTTCTTCTTTGGAAACAACTACTTCTGCACCATCATAGTAGCCGCAATTTTTACAAACGTTGTGTGCCTTCGTCAGTTCGTGACAATGAGGGCATTCTACCAACGTTGCTGCCGTTGCTTTGTAGTTTGCAAATCTCTTGTTCGTTCTGCTTTTAGATTGTTTACTCTTGGGTACTGCCATATTAACACCTCTCGCTTTTTATTCTTTCGATTTTTATTGTCTGCTTTTATTCCGAAAACCGAATACCTTCGCAATTTTCTCCGCAGGAGATGGTGAACGGCATACTTGCCATGATCGCATCCTCTACAGCTTTTTTCAGATCCACCACTCCGTTCGTATACCCATAATCTTCATAATCCTTACGGGATTCGAAATAAGCGTTCAGTTCCCCTTCGACCTCGGTAAACGCTTCCTTTAAGCATCGTGAGCATTGCCCCTCAAGGCGATAGGCGACCGTACCTCGGATTTCCAGCGAATCATCCTCGTACAGCTCATATTCAAACGATATCTTTACGGGTGCCGCAAACTTTACAAACGGAATTTCTATGAGATCTTCGGGTGCGGAATATTCGAATTCCATTCGTCCCGAATACTTTTTTTGCGCATTAAGTTTTCTTATATCGATAATCATCATAAAACCGACTTTACAAGTATAGTATATTTTAACAACTTTGTCAACTTTTTTTTCGTGTTATTTTTCGAATTTTTATAATAATTCTACGGTTTCTCGCGCAATCACCAATTCTTCGTTGGTCGGAATAATCAAAATCTTGACTTTAGAGTTCTTTCCTGAGATATCGCGAATGGCACCGTTATTCTTTTCCGAGTTCTTTTCCCGATCGATTTCTACACCGAAAAATTGCATATTTTCGCAAATCATTGCACGGACGATAGGATTGTTTTCACCGATACCTGCCGTAAAAACGAGACAGTCGATACCGTTCATTGCCGCTACGTACGAGCCGATATATTTCTTGCACGAATATGCAAACATATCCAACGCCAATTTTGCGCGATAGTTGCCTTGCTCTGCCGCCGTCGTCAGATCGCTAAAATCACTGTAAACACCATAAAAACCAGAAACGCCGCATTTTTTATTGAGATAGTTGAGTGTTTCGGTAAGATCCCAGCCTTCTTTCTTCGCAAGATATTCAGCTGCGGCAAAATCGATATCGCCGCTTCTCGTGCCCATAGGCACGCCGGCAAGCGGGGTGAAGCCCATAGAAGTGTCTACGCATTTACCACCGTCTACAGCCGTGATCGACGAACCGTTACCAAGATGGCAAGTGACCGTTTTCAGTTCCTCGAGATTTTTACCGAGATATTTTGCTGCTTCTTGCGAAACAAATTTATGGCTCGTACCGTGGAAGCCATAACGACGAATCTTATACTTTTCATAGTCTGCGTAATTGATCCCATACATATACGCATAATCAGGCATTGTAAAATGGAAACTTGTGTCAAACACGAATGCCATAGGCGTATTGGGCATAGCCACACGGCAAGCCTTAACGCCAATGATTGCCGCAGGGTTATGTAAAGGCGCGAGATCGCAAAGCGCCTCAAACTGCGCGATGGTTTCTTCCGTGACAAGGGTAGGCTTTTTAAATACTTCTCCGGACGCGACAGCGCGATGACCTACTGCATTGATCTCTTCCATCGATGCTATAACCCCCGCTTCTTTGTCCGTCAAAGCATTAAGAACGAGCTCGACCGCTACGTTGTGGTCAGGCATTGCCTGTTCGATAACAAATTCTTTGCCTTTTGCTTTATGGGTGAGCTTGGAACCGTCAATGCCGATACGTTCACAGGTACCTTTGGCGATAACGCCCTCCGTTTCCATATCGATAAGTTGATATTTAAGAGAAGAACTCCCCGAATTGATAACCAATACTTTCATTTTTTCACCTAATCAAAGCTGTGTTTGAAGCGCCGTGATCGCAACAGCCGCCACGATATCTTCCGATTTACATCCTCTGGAAAGATCGTTCAAGGGCTTTGCGAAGCCTTGACAAATAGGGCCGACCGCCATGAACCCACCGAGGCGTTCTGCGATTTTGTAGCCGATATTGCCTGCCTGAAGATCAGGAAAAATAAATACGTTTGCTTGCCCCGCAACATCCGAATCGGGAGCTTTAAGAGCCGCAACGGAGGGCACGATCGCCGCATCGAACTGTAATTCGCCATCGAGCTTGAGTTCGGGCGCTTTCTCTTTTGCGATCTTTACTGCTTCCGCAACCATAGATACGTTGTCGTGTTTCGCGCTGCCTTTCGTGGAGAAGGAAAGCATTGCGACCTTCGGATCGATGCCCGCGATCGCCTTTGCGGAATTTGCCGTAGCGATCGCACATTCCGCCAGCCCTTCGCTTGTATACGTAGGATTAAGTCCACAGTCTGCGAAAAACACCATACCGTCGGGGCAATACTGATTGCCCTGCGGAGGGCAGATCATAAGATTAAAGCTGGAAACGGAAGAAACGCCTTTCGCCGTCTTGATGATCTGAAGACCGGGACGAAGGGTATTCGCCGTCGAATGGCAAGCGCCGGAAACAAGACCATCTACGTCGC
Source organism: Candidatus Scatosoma sp. (assembly GCA_045128175.1). Classification (GTDB taxonomy): domain Bacteria; phylum Bacillota; class Clostridia; order Christensenellales; family Borkfalkiaceae; genus Scatosoma. The sequence continues at coordinate 848 of JBGVRF010000083.1, read as the reverse complement.
CCATCTTCAGCATCATAGCACCGAAATAGGTACCGTCCGTTAAAAGCTTTGCCGCTTGCTCGGGCGTCATACCTTTGGAGGCGCGGAGTTCGCAAAGTTTTGCATTATATTCGGGAAGTTTTTCGGAGGTGAGCGGATTGACGATCTCAACGCCCGTCAAATCGATATCGGCATTTGCGGCTTTGATCTCTGCCTCGTCGCCGAGAAGAACAATCTTTGCGATCCCTTCCTTCGTCGCGTCTGCCGCAGCTTTTACGACTCTTTTGTCCTCGCCCTCGCAAAGCACGATCGTCTTTTGCAGAGCTTTTGCCTTGATTTTGATTTCATCAAGAATATTTTTCATAACTTTATCTCCTTGAAACGCTAAACGCTTTATTTATTTTTCATTTTCGTGTATAATAGAACCGATAAGACGCGTTTTGTTCAAACCGTCGTTTCTATTATACCACACTATTTCCAGAAAGTAAAGGAAATCAAAAGAAATAAAATGAAAATTTGTGCGATAATTTGCGAATACAACCCTTTTCATAACGGGCATTTGTATCAACTTGGCGAGGCAAAACGCCTTTCGGGAGCGGACGCGCTACTTTGTTTGATGAGCGGAAATTTTGTTCAACGCGGCGAAGCGGCAATCATGGATAAATTTATACGGGCCCGTCACGCTATTCTTGCCGGAGCTGACGCCGTCATCGAATTACCCGTTTGTTTTGCGACCTCTAACGCCGAATTATTCGCCAAAGGCGGCATAAAATTACTATCTTCCATTCCAACCGTCACCCATTTATGTTTCGGGGCGGAAACGGCAAATAAAACGGCGTTCTTATTGGCTGCGAGATATCTCAACGACG
>JBGVRF010000082.1:0-7767 GCA_045128175.1 Candidatus Scatosoma sp. | reverse complement strand
AAACTGACGGCTTCTTGCAAGATCCCTTTCTATGGCGTCTAACATAACCTTTACGGTTTTTTGAAGTATTTTTCCGATCCCGATCGCAACGTCCGAAAAGCGGCGGCGAAAGGCTATGCGGAATTTTTCGAAAAGAACGACAAAGAACTGGGCGAAATTTTCGATCGTTTGGTAAAGATCCGTCATCAGATGGGCGTGAATATGGGCTTTGACAATTTCATTCCCCTCGGATATATGCAACAAGGCAGGATGGATTATGACGAAAAGGACGTGGCGGCATTCCGTCAACAGGTCCTCGAAGAGATCGTTCCCTTCTGTGAAAAGCTGTATCAGGCGCAGGCCCATCGTATCGGAGTGGAAAAGATTCGCTATTATGACGAGCAATTGATTTTTCTCGGTGGCAATGCCGTTCCCGTCGGCGGACGCGAATATCTCGTAGAACAGGCGCGGAAAATGTATCACGATATGAGTGCGGAAACGGGCGAGTTTATCGATTTTATGATCGAGCACGAACTGATGGATCTCGACAACAAACCCAACAAAGCGGCGACTGGGTATATGACCACACTCAGCGATTATAAGGCGCCGTTTGTATATTCCTGCTTTAACGGCACAACGGGCGACGTGGACGTATTGACGCACGAAATGGGGCATGCGTTTGCGGGTTACATGGCGATGAAAACGCAGCCTTTGCAGGCACTTTGGAGTGAGCCGACGGACATTGCGGAGATCCATTCGATGTCAATGGAACAGTTTGCGTATCCGTACGCGGAACTGTTTTTTGGCGAGAAAGCGGAACAATACCGTTTCCAGCATTTACAAGAAGCGATCACCTTCGTACCCTTCGGGGTGGCTGTGGACGAATTTCAGCACATCGTTTACGAAAAACCCGATATGACGCCTGATCAGCGTACGGCGGCTTGGCGCGAGCTGGAAAAGAAGTATATGCCCTGGCGGGATTACGGCGAGGAAAACGAATTTTTCAACCGTGGCGGTTGGTGGTATCATAAATTGCATATCTATCACTATCCGTTCTATTATATCAACTATACGTTGACGACGATGGGCGCAATGGAGTTCAAGAAAAAGCAAGCGGAAGACAAGGCGAAATGCTGGGAAGATTACATGACCCTTTGCAAGGTCGGCGGTTCGCTGGGATATTTGGATACGCTGAAGACGGCAAATTTGGCGGTGCCTTTTGAAAAAGGCGGCGTAAAACGCGCAGTTTCATATGCGATCGAAATTTTAAAATCAAAAATCGAAAAGGAATAAAAAATTATGAAAAACGAACAACTGAGAAAATATGCAGAGCTTTTGGCAAGAGTAGGCGTAAACGTGCAGGAAGGGCAGACGGTGTTTATCGCGGCGGCGCTCGATCAGCCGGAATTTGTCACGATGGTCGTGGAAGAATGTTATAAAGCCGGCGCTTCCGAGGTGTACGTAGAATGGAGTCATCAGCCGACGGAGAAACTCAGCGCGCAATATCGTACGCTGGACTCTCTTTCCGAGATGAAACCTTGGGTAAAAGCAAAATGGCAGTTTAAAGCGGAAAATTATTCTTGCAGACTTTGGATCGAATCGGAAGATCCGGACGGCATGAACGGCGTAGATCAACAGAAGATGAGCAAAGCTCGACAGGCGATGTATCCGCAACTGAAACCCTTCCGTCAGGCAATAGAAAACCGTCATCAGTGGTGTATCGCGGCCGTTCCCGGCAAGGCTTGGGCAAAAAAGGTATTCCCCGAGCTTTCCGAAGAGGCGGCGGTGGAAGAAATGTGGCGGGTAATCCTGCTCACTTCCCGCGCGGACGGAGAGGATCCTATCTCGGCTTGGAAAGCGCATAACGCCGATCTCGACGCGCGTTGTTCGTATCTGAACGGACTCGGTTTGAAATACCTCGAATACAAGAGCGCAAACGGCACCGATTTCAAGGTAGAGCTGTTGGAAGACGGCATTTTTGCGGGCGGAAAAGAAAAGACGTTACAGGGCAGGATCTTTAATCCCAACGTACCTACGGAAGAAGTGTTTACTTCCCCCAAAGCAGGCGCGGCGGAAGGGATCGTATATTCGACGAAGCCGCTTTCGTATATGGGAGAGCTCATTGAAAATTTCTCCGTTCGTTTTGAAGGCGGAAAGGTCGTCGAGGTCAAGGCGGAAAAGGGCGAAGAATTGCTTAAACATATGGTTTCCATGGACGAAGGTGCAGGCAAGCTCGGTGAAGTGGCGTTGATTCCGTACGCGTCGCCTATCAACGAATCGGGCGTGTTGTTTTATAACACCTTGTTCGATGAAAATGCAAGCTGTCACCTCGCGCTCGGTCACGGCTTTAACGAATGTTTGAAAGGTTTTGAAAATTATACGGACGAAGAGTGCAAAGCGCGCGGCATCAACGACAGTATGATCCACGTCGATTTCATGATCGGTTCCGCCGATATGTCCATCGTTGGGGTGACGAAAGCCGGAAAGCGGGTACAGATCTTTAAAAACGGAAATTGGGCGTTCTGAGTTTGAAACGGCAAAAATTACGGTATAAATATATCGTAATCCAAATATAAGAGGTAAAAAACAATGACCAAAATAGATATTTTTTCGGGCTTTTTAGGCGCGGGAAAAACCACGCTTATCAAAAAACTTATCAAGGAAGCGTATGCAGGTGAAAAAGTCGTGCTGATCGAGAACGAGTTCGGCGAGATCGGTATCGACGGCGGCTTTTTACAGGATGCAGGCATCAATATCACGGAAATGAATTCCGGTTGCATTTGTTGCTCGCTCGTCGGCGATTTTTCGAAGGCGCTCAGACAGGTTTCCGAACAGTATGCGCCCGATAGGATCGTTATCGAGCCTTCAGGCGTGGGCAAGCTTTCCGACGTTATAAAGGCGGTCGCAAACGCGCGGCTTGCGGACGCGCAGCTGAACGCTTTTTGTACCGTTGTGGACGCGTCGAAATGTAAGATGTATATGAAAAATTTCGGTGAATTTTTCAACGATCAGGTGGAAAATGCCGGTTGTATCGTTCTTTCGCATACGGACAAGACTTCCGTGGATAAGCTTGCGGCGGCGGTCGCGATGATAAAAGAAAAGAACGCCACCGCAACCGTCGTAACGGCTTCGTGGGATTCTTTGGACGGTAAAGCGATCCTTGCTGCAATGGAACGGAAGGATTGTTTGCAGGCAGAACTCGATCGCCTTGCGGAAGAGGTTGAGCATCACCACCATGAGCATCATCACGATCATGACGACGAGTGTGACGATCCCGATTGCGATTGTCATCACCACCACCATGAGCATCATCACAATCATGATCACGATCAAGATTACGATCATGAACATCATCATCACCACCATCATGCCGATGAAGTGTTTACCAGCTGGGGCAGAGAAACGACCCGTAAATATACGAAAGAGGAGCTTATCCAAGCATTGGAAGAGCTTCAACACGAAGAGAAATATGGCTCCGTGCTCCGCGCAAAGGGTATCGTGGCGGGGGAAAACGGATGGTTGCATTTTGATTACGTTCCCGGGGAACCCGACGTTCGCGAAGGCGCGGCAGGCGTTACGGGCAGGCTGTGCGTGATCGGTTGCAAGCTCCATGAAGCCGCGCTTGCAGAGCTGTTTAAAATCTAAAGAATAAAAGGAAATCAGGGTTATGAAACAAAAACTTCCCGTAGAGACGCCCGTCTATCTGTTTTTGGGCTTTTTGGAATCGGGTAAAACGAAATTTATACAGGAAACGCTTGAAGACCCCCGCTTTTCTTCGGGTGAAAAAACGCTGTTGCTGGTAACGGAAGAGGGCGAAGAGGAATATGAAACGATAAAATTTTCCGATGCGGAAAACGTAGAGCTGGTCGTTATCGAGGATAAAGAACAGCTGACGGAAGAATATCTCACACAGTTGCAAGCGGAGCACGGTAGCGAACGAGTCGTTGTCGAATACAACGGTATGTGGCTTTTGGAAGATTTTTTCAATGCGATGCCCGAGGGGTGGATGATCAATCAGATCATGACTTTTTTCGACTCGCATTCGTTCCTTAATTACAATGCCAATATGCGTCAGCTTGTGTTTGATAAGATCCAGAATACGCAACTTACGGTGTTCAACCGTTATGATCCTTCGATCGATAAAACAGAGCTTCATAAAATCGTGCGCGCGATCAGCCGCAGATGCGACATCGTCTACGAACAGACGGACGGAAAGGCGGAATTTGACGATATCGAAGACCCGTTGCCCTTCGATATCAATGCGCCGATCATTCAGATCGAGGACAGAGATTATGCGTTTTTCTATCGCGATCTGACGGAAAATCTGGAAGCGTATATCGGCAAAACGGTGAAATTTCGCGGCCTTGTTGCTACGGACAAGCGCCTTTCGCCCAAAGATATCGTGGTTGGGCGGCACGTGATGACCTGTTGCGCAGAGGATATACAATATTGCGGCCTTGCTTGCGTATTACCCGAGGCGATGGATTTACAAACGCGGGATTGGATCAGCATTACGGCAAAGGTTCAGTTTCAAAAGCATACCATTTATAAAGGTAAGGGTCCCGTATTGATCGCGGAAAAAGTGATCATTTGTGAGGAGCCAGAAGAACAACTTGCGACTTTCTATTGAGAAAAAGCATAAAGAAAAACGAGCTTTCCAAGGGGAGGCTCGTTTTTATATGGAAAATTTACGTCACGTCATCGCGTAGGGATCGAGAATTTTGTCGAGAAGTTCTTTGTCTAACAGATCATATTGTAGGATAAGATCCTTGATCTTCATATCCTTCGCCAACGCTTCTTTGGCGAGCTCTGCCGATTTTTTATAACCGAGATAAGGACAAAGCGCCGTCACTACGCCAACGCTGCTGTATACAAGGTCCTCACAATGCTTTTGGTTGGCTTTGATGTCGGTGATACAATTTACCGTCAGGGTCTTGATCGCGTTCGCCAAGCAGGTCAGCGATTCGAACAATTTATAGAAAATAACGGGCTCGAAAGCGTTCAGCTCCAGTTGTCCCGCTTCGGCAGCCATGGCAATCGTCACGTCGTTTCCGATGACAAGAAACGCCACTTGCGATACAACCTCGGGAATGACGGGGTTGACCTTCCCCGGCATGATCGACGACCCATTTTGTTTTGCGGGCAGAATGATTTCTCCAAAGCCCGTTTTGGGGCCGCTGGACATCAATCGGAGATCGTTACACATCTTCGACAAATTGACTGCGCATGCCTTTAAACAGCCCGAAACAGATACAAAACAGTCCACGTTCTGCGTCGCATCGATCAGATTTTCCGCTTTGATCAGCTCGTAACCGCATTCTTTCGACAACGCGGAAATGATATTGTTTCGATACTGCTCGCCTGCGTTTACTGACGTCCCGATCGCCGTACCGCCCAGATTGATCACGTGCATTTCCTGCAAGGTGTTTTTTATTCGGGTATGATCGCGCTTTAAAGCAGAGGCATAGGCATTGAATTCTTGTCCCAAACGGATAGGAACGGCATCTTCGAGCTGTGTTCTGCCCATTTTGATGATCCCGTCGAATTCCTGCGCTTTGCTCAAAAGCGCAACGATCAGCTGATCGAGGTTTTTCAACAGCGTTTTCGCCAGCGTTAAGACGGTCAGCTTGCCCGCAGAGGGGATGACGTCGTTGGTCGATTGCGATTGATTGACGTGATCGTTCGGATGGCAAATATATTCGCCCTTGCTTCCGCCCAACAGTTCGGTCGCACGGTTTGCGATCACTTCGTTTACATTCATGTTCACCGTCGTACCCGCGCCGCCTTGAATCGCGTCGGTGATGAAATCCTTTCGCATCTTTCCGCTCAATATTTCGTCGCAGGCACCGATGATCGCTTCGGAAACGTTTTTCGGAATAACTCCGGATTCGCCGTTCACTTTCGCGGCGGCTTTCTTAATATAAACGATATTTTTGATGAACGCGTGGTTCATCTTCGTTCCACTTATCTGAAAGTTTTCAAATCCACGCAGAGTTTGTACGCCGTAATATGCATCCGCCGGGACTTCCAACGTTCCTACGGAATCGCTTTCTAATCTTGTATTCATGTAGATCTCCATGTTCTTCTATTCTTATACGGGACGCGGTCTTTTCTCGACTGCGCTTGTCGTATTTATTATATCATATGCTTTTGAAAATTACAATACTTTCATCAAAAAAACAAGAACGGTTTTTCGAATGAAAAAAGCGACTTTAATAGCCGCTTTCGTTGAATAAAGTTGGAATCGGATCATGATCATTTACGGGCGGCGCATTTGTGCCGCAAAATTTGCATTTCCCGTTTTCAAATACACACTCCACAACCGGCAATACCGTTCTTTCATATTCCTCGCCACAGTAGGTGCAGCCGATAACGAGCAATCCTTCTTCTCGACAAGTCGCTTCGATCTCTTCCAGACAAACGTGCGCGCAGACGTGCGGTTGTTCCTGAGAGGCGCAGCCAAATTCGACGGTATTACGGGGATAATACGAATACAACGCCTCGATCTCGATCGTGTCTTTGTCTGCAACGTACGTACCGTAGATGGTTTTTCCGAAATGATTTTCTTGCAACGGCTTATAGGTCATGTCCGCATCGATAACGTATTGGTTGGGGAAGTTGAATTTAGAAACGGAAACGCCGTCGTCTTTCGGTGCGAGGCTTACGCCACCGCCGGGGTTTTGCATCACCTCAAAAGCGACGATGCCTGCCTCGGTAACCGTTACGTTTTTGATAACGAGGTTATTCGTAACAACGGTAGAGGGGTAGGTTTCCCGTATCAGAAATTCTCCCTCGTATTCAATGGTCACAACGTCGCCTGCGAGAATGGTCGATAGACTGTAATCCGCAGGGTCGAAGAAGAAAACGGAGTCGTTCAGCAAAAGAGTAGGAGTGTTTTGGACATGAAAGCCGTAATCATATCTTGCGGTAAAAGATAAAGAGGCGGAAAGGTTTTCGTCGTTGGAAGAATTTTTGTTTCGAAGGGTGGAACAAGCGCCCAGACAAATCGTAAAGGACAAAGTAGCGATGAAAACGAGTAATTTTTTCATTGTTTTGAATGCCTCCAAAAATTGTTTCTACTAATAAAGACAGAAAACGTAAAACTTTCGTCACAAGTTTTGAGAAAGTTTTTAGTAGAAACGTTTTTTGCGCTGTTATACCGACTAAGCGCGCGGAGTGTATTTTTAATCATTTCTTTTAATCGCTTCTCGAGCATTTTTCCGCATCGATCGCAAGTACGAGCATCAGCGCGTACAGTGCGTCTTGCGGATCACGTACGTCGATCACATAGGTGTCCGTCCAATTAAACAGCTCTTTCGATACCGTGGCGACCGCTTGCCCATATACGTTCAGGATACGGTAATTCCATTCGAAAAAATCTCCCTCGACCCGCCAACCGTTGCAATCGATGTTAAATTTCGGTTTAAAAAACGAAAATTCTTTATTGATGCGACCGATATACCGATCGCCAAGGTACATTTCAAACTTCGGTAACCAGGTAAAGATGCGCTCTTTTACAGTTCCGACTTCGTTTCCGAGGGTGTCAAAGATTTTCAGACAATGCCCCCACGCAAGCTGTCCTTTTACCGTATACAACGTTTCACCCGCCTCGTTGTAAATATCGTAGCTATCAAACCACGAGAAAAATCTTTGTTTAAACAGCAATTTCATGTTTCTTTCTCCTTTTTCGTTTTTTGTTTTCGCTCGGGCAATTCCGGATACATTGACTCAAATAAGGTCTTTAAAAATATACCGTTTTCGAGATCGTCGACAAGCAGCATTTTCTTT
>JBGVRF010000081.1:0-9081 GCA_045128175.1 Candidatus Scatosoma sp. | reverse complement strand
GCCTACGTGTACGACGGAAGGCTTGCCGAGCATGCCTTTGATGTTGTCGTATTTTTTGATATTGGTCGCGTTCGGCGCCAACGAGATCACGCGCTGTACGTTCGTCCAGTTTTTAAGATCGGTGCTTTCCGCATAGAAGATCGCGTCGTACACAGCGGGACGAACCCACCACATCTTGTATATGCCGTCTTCCTTAATGACCGTGTGCCCCCAATCGTAAACGCTGTCATCAATGATGTCCTGTAAATACACGTACCCCAAATCCAACGAAGTGTACGCATCGCCTGCCCACGTGGACGGATCGCCATAATCGTAATCTTTATCCACGATCTCCGCCGTAGGCATTTTCTGTCTTTGTCTAGGCGTATACGTCAATTCGACGTCGCCGGGATCTTCCGAGGTTCCGGGTTGCTCCGTTTCGCTGTCAGACGTTCCGGGCTGTTCCACAGACGTTGGTTCGGACGTCGATTGCGCATCCGAAGACGAGTCGCCTCCGTCGCAAGCGGCAAAAGACGCACCCAGCAACGCAGCTAACAAAAGACTAAGTGCTTTCCATGATTTTTTCATAAGAAATTTCCTCCTTGTTGTTATCTCTTTTTAATTATTTCTTATCAATATATTATTGCAGTGTTGTACAACTGCAAAGAGCCGCGGCTCTTTCATTAGGACGACGTTTATTCTTCTTTTTTCTTTTTGCGAAAAACCATCACGCCCTCCGCGGCAACCAACGCAACAAGTCCGCCACCGACCATACTGCCGCAGCCGTTTTCCTCTGACGCTACGGGATCGGACGGTACAGACGTTGCGACGTCCGAAGCGGAACTCTGCGTTTCCGAGGTCTCCGAAGTTTCCTCGTCTACACTGTCCGAAGCGCTTTCGGACGTTGTGGGCGGCTCTTCTATACCGTACTCGCTGACCTCCAGCGTTTTTAATAATGTCTGCGCATATGCGCGGGCGAGATAATCATTGGCGTGATTGACATTGTTACCCGTCATATCCGCATACTTTTTATACTGCAACAACCCCGCATGCACGCCCGTCATGTTGACGACCGCCACGCCTTCTTTTTCATGCTCCATCAGGGTGTCGTAGAACTTTACCTGATTGCCGTAAAAATGGACAGCGTCATAATTGGGCAACATCGTTGCGACGATCATCACCTCGACGTCGGGATACTTGCTCTTCAAGCCCCTTGCCATACGGCTCATATTGCTGGCAAAGGCTTCGGGATCGCGCGTGACGTCGTTCATACCGAACGCCAGCACCGCAAGGTCGATATCCTCGTATTTATCCAGCACGCCGCCGCGGAGATTGGACAAGCCCCACGCCGAATCGGTTCCGCCGACGGAAGGATTGTATAAATTAACCGTTTCTACGCCGTATTTCATTTTTAAGCCTTCAACAAATAGCTTGGGGTAAATCGGCATATTTGGGGAAACCTCGATCCCAGGATACCCCGACGAATTGCCGCCCGTAGAGATCGAATCGCCATAGACGAGTACGTCAAGCTTTTCTCCCTGTAATTTCACTTGCGTTTTCGGCAACAGCCTGCCTTTGCCTTCGGGAACGTACCCGCCGTATTCCTCCGTGTGTTTGTACGTCACGACGATCTGACGAGAATGGAACCAGCTGCCCTCGTACCAGCACACGTATCCGCCGTTGCGATCTTCAAAACCCGCCGCGCCCGCTTGCGGATGAAAATCGGCATACGAAAGCACGGGGATCGCCCCGTCAGGATCGATCATCAACTTTCCGTCCTCGACCGTATAATCTTTTCCTTCCTCATACTTGATCATAAGTGTCGCGCTTTTTACCTCCACGATCTCTTCAATCGGGTGCAACAACGCCACGGGCGCGATACTGCCGTCCGCCTCCGCCACAGGCAATACCGATTCCATATAAGCGGTATCCCCTTCCCAGAAAGGCGTCAGTACCTCTTCCATAGAATAGAGCGCTTCCGCCGCGTCCGCAACGACGCTTTCTTTGGCAAGCCCGACGGAGACGCATCCGCACAAAGTCAACGCTATAAGCTTGTTAAAATTCTTTTTTCGCATAGTTTTCCTCCCGTTTTTTGTAGTATATCATACGATCTGCATACTGTCAATAATATTTTCAGTAAAACGCTTTACACTTTTTCTTTGTATATTTCGGGCTTCGATAAAGCCTTTCCATCTTTGCTGTAGTATAACATTTTTCCTATAGCTTGTCAATACCGATTTATGGTAAAACGTTTTACCATTTTTATCCTTGCATCACGGAAGTATTTGTGATACAATAAGGCAAATTTTCCAAGCAAGGAGGACTTGACTATGTATAACAGCTTTCGGCCGGGAAAGACCTGGTACGATACGAACGGTAAACGGATCCAGGCGCACGGCGGATCGTTACTGTACGCAGAAGATAAATATTGGTGGTACGGTGAAAATAAAGAAGGGATCACAGGCAATGCCACGGGCGTCCCCTGTCCTTTCTGGCATCACGGCGTAAAGCTGTATTCCTCGGACGATTTATACAACTGGACGGACGAAGGGTTTGCCGTACGCGAAAGTGCAGATAAGGACAACCCCTTCTATCCCACGCATATTATGGACCGACCGCATATTCTTTTCAATAAAAAAACAAGCACGTACGTGCTGTGGGCAAAAACGTCGAAAACGGGCTTTGACGGCGCGGCGTTTTCCGTATGCGCAGGCAAGCGGCTCCACGATATGCAATTCGTCGGCGAGATCGTCCCCACCCCCTACCATGCGGGAGATTTTGATCTGTTCGAATCAGACGGCAAAGCGTACGTTGTTTTTGAAAATCCACATTCGGAAATGATCTGCGGAGAGTTGACAGAGGATTATTTGGACTTGACGGGAGTATATTCGTCACATTTGCCCGAAAAAAGCCCCCCTTTCGTGCGGGAAGCACCTGCTCTGTTCGTTCGCAACGGACAAACTTATTTGCTTACGTCGGGGACGACGGGATATTATCCCAACCCTTCGCGCGTTGCGAAGCTTGATTCCATGCACGGCGAATGGAAGGATCTCGGCGAACCCTGCGTCAACGACGTAAAGAGAAATTCGTTCCACGCGCAATTCTCGTCCGTATTTAAGCATCCCTTTATCGAGGATCTCTATATTGCTTTGGGCGATCGCTGGCTGACCGATCTTACCGTCGATCTTCCCGATATGGAGGATATGTTCCATCGAATGTTCGATCCTACGCTAGAAAAATTGATTCCCGATTCTGAACTGAAAACCTTCACCGACGACAACACCAGTGAAGCGGACTACGTCTGGCTACCCGTATTTTTCGACAAAAACGGCAAACCGTATATCAAATGGATGCGCAAATGGACTGTTGACGATTTTTACAAATAATAATGCTTGAAACGAAAATTTTCCAAACTTGTATAGCAGCCTGCGGATAAATATTCGCAGGCTGTTTTGTTTCGCTAAATGAGCGTATAAATGAAAGGATAAAATAACAGCGAGGGTGACACCTCGCTGTTTGCTTAATATTCCTTTAATATCTTTCAAAATTTCACGATTTCTCTTGAACAAGCGGAACGCATGATTTTTGAAGTTTTCTCGCTTCTTTATCGGACAAACGCCAACATTTTCCGATAGACTGCGTCTTCGATTGCTTCCATTCCTTTATCGCCCGAATGCATGGCAACGCCTTCGTGCGCAAATTATCCAAGCGCCATCATCTCGTCCTGCTACCGATCACGCGAGCCCGACCGGCGACGCGCCCGTTTCCTCCGCAAACCGACGGGATACAGTATCGATAAAAAAAGCCTAAATCGATTCTCCTTGAAAGGGGGTCGATTTAGGTTGTTGCTGGTGACCTTATCGGGACTCGAACCCGAGTTTACGCCGTGAGAGGGCGTCGTCTTAACCGCTTGACCATAAGGCCGTCTTCATATTTTGCTTATGTAGTATATCATATTTTTTCAGAAATATCAACTGTTTTTAAGCAGAAATACGAACTTTTTTTATTTTATTTTTCAAGATCGCCAAAAACTCTTCCGATATCTTCTGTAAACAGCAATTCCGCCTTTTCGTCCGCAAACGTCGGCGTACGATTAATCACAACCAAATGTTTTCCTTGAAAATATTGTAATAATCCCGCCGCAGGATACACGACCAGCGACGTTCCACCAACGATCAGCGTATTTGCCGAAGCGATCGAGTATACAGCACTTCGTACAACTTCGTCGTCCAGTCCCTCCTCATACAGCACGACATCCGGTTTTACCGTACCTCCACAAGCACATTGCGGGACCCCATCCTGAGCAATGATCTCATACATGGTATACCCCTTTTTGCACTTTTGACAATAATTCCGCCACACGCTGCCATGCAGTTCGAACACCTTCTTACTGCCCGCTTTCTGATGCAATCCATCAATATTTTGCGTAACGACCGCATCCAAAAGTCCCTCTTTTTCCAACCTTGCCAGTACTTTATGACAAGCATTCGGTTCAGCGTCCGGAAACAAGATTTTATCCTTATAAAATCGGTAAAACTCTGCGGTATTCCGCTCGAAAAAGCTATGAGAAATGATCGTTTCGGGAGAATATGCGTATTGCGTATTATACAACCCGTCCGTAGAACGAAAATCGGGAATCCCGCTTTCCGTGCTAACACCCGCACCGCCAAAAAACACCGCTCTGCCCTCTTGTAAAATATCCTTTAACCGCTTTATCCTATCTTGGTAACTTTCATTCATCGCAACCCTGCCCCTTGATTTTGAGAAAAAACGGCAGAGATGCCCCTGCCGTTTTGTCCTTTTTAGTCTTCAAGACCTTCGTTCAGCTTTGCAAGAAGCGCATCGAGGTCTTCGCCGTGCACAGCAACCGCTTCGGCAACCGTTTCGCCGTGCGCCATCGCACAACCGAAACAATGCATCCCTGCCGCCATCAAAATGTCAGGCGCGTTAGGATTAAGCTGCAAGCATTCTGCAATCAAGGTATCCGCAGTAATTTTAGCCATTTTTCTATTTCTCCTTTTTATTTATTTCTTTCACTATTATTGTAACACATTTTTCGCATACTCAAACGCAAAAAACAAAAAATTATCCTATAGAAAGCAATGCGGTTGCAACTGCGCCAAGCGATATTCCGATCCAACGCCATCGGGATAATTTTTCCTTAAAAGCAAAAACCGAAGCGAACGTTGTCAGCATAAGCGAACCTACCCCCACAACCGGGTAAACCACAGCAGGCGAAAGAGAGGTCATTGACATCAAGATGATAAACAAATTAAGCAATACGTTGCCAATCCCCGCCAAAGGCGGAATCCATCCCCAAGAAAGCAAGATCTGTTTACTGTCCGTTCGATCGCTTTTGCAATAGATAACAAGACAAACAAGAGCCGTCAGTAGCATAGCAAATACCATCAATTGTGCGCCATGTTTGCCTTCAAATGCGATTTGTTCATATTTTTGCACGATTGAACAGCCTGCGTTTCCCAAGAACGTCAAAGTTGCAAAAAACAACCATTTTCCAGATATCTTTTTTTCCTGTGCTTCTGTATTTTTTCCGTTATACAAACAAAAGCAAAGGCACAAAACAACAAGCGCCAAACCAACGACTGTAATTGGCGTCACGACAACATTCCAAAAAATAAAGCCCCAAATGGAAACCCCTATGATCGCAAGCTGCACCACCAAAGCCGTCAAGGAAGCCGAACCCGTCTTAAACGCATTGATCATCCCCAACAACGCAATTGTATAAAACACGCCGAATCCGATCGAATACAACAGCACCTTAGGTTCAAAGCTAAAATCAAATGCGTAAATAATTCCCCATCCAACGATCGCGCTGATCGCAAACAGTAAATTGTACAACGGCGTAACGTCACGTTTATCTACATTTTTTTTATTGTACAACGTTCCGCAAAGATTTACAGACGCGGCGGCAAGCGCCGCGCCTATCAAATACAAATAAGGAATCATTTGAAATATTTTACACCGCTTTCGAAAATCTTCATATCGAAGTTACCTTCGACGTTCTTGTACAGGTTATCCCCCGTACGTTCACTGTGTCCCATTTTACCTAAAACCCTGCCGTCAGGCGACGTGATACCTTCGATCGCCCACATCGAGCCGTTGGGGTTATACGGCGAAACCATTGTGGGGGCACCGTTAAGATCGGCGTACTGCGTTGCAATCTGACCTTTTGTTTTCATCTTTTCAAGCTCTGAAATCGGTGCAACGATTTTCCCTTCGCCATGCGATACGGGAACCTTGTACACTTCTCCCACCTTACAAGCAGACAACCAAGGCGACAAGTTGGACGCCACACGTATGTCCACCACCGTCGATACGTGGCGGGAAATGTTGTTAAACGTAAGCGTAGGCGAATCCGCCGTCAACTCTTTCACATGACCGTAAGGCACGAGGCCGAGTTTGATCAACGCTTGGAAACCGTTACAAATACCCAAAGCCAAGCCGTCGCGGTTATTCAACAGTTCCTCCACCTGTTCTGCAATATACGGGTTGCGGAAAGTGGTCGCGATAAATTTACCGCTGCCGTCCGGTTCGTCGCCGCCTGAGAAACCGCCGGGGAAAGCAATGATATTGGCGTTTTTGATCGCTTTTACGATCCTTTCGACGCTTTCTTCGATATCCGCCGCGCTACGGTTACGAACGACAACCGTTTCAACGTCCGCACCTGCAAGACGGAATTTCCGCGCCGTATCCAGCTCGCAATTCGTCCCCGGGAATACGGGAATAAACACGCGAGGCTTTGCCGTTTTCGTTGAAATATTGCTATATTTCGCACCCGCGGTATAATCGCAATTGACCGCTTCACCCTTTGCGGGAGCAGTAACGGCAAATACGCCCGACAATGCGGTCATATACTTATCCGCAACGCAATCGATACCTACTCTTTCACCTTCACATACGAAAGCATCGCCGCAAGCCTCGCCCACGTATGTCTTTGCAATGCAATTACAGAACGCCTTTTCGTCCTTGATCGCGACCACGATATCACCGTAGCCTTCCGTATATAATTCGTCCGCAGACACGGCAAACTGTACGCCGACACTGTTACCGAGCGCGGATTTGATCACTGCCGCGCCGACGCCGCCATTTTCCACGACCGTCGCGAATGCCACGTTACCGTTTTCGATATTCTTATAAACCTCTTCGTACACCATTTTCAATGCTTCGAAATCGGGCACGGAATTTTCATCCTTCGGTACGGGGATATGATACAGCTTTTCGCCGCCCTTCAAAACGTTTGTGATCAGCTTGCTTGCCTTTGCGGGTGCAAGTGCAAAAGAGATAAGCGTAGGAGGCACGTGGATGCTTTCAAACGTACCGCTCATACTGTCTTTACCGCCGATCGCGCCGAGCCCCAGCCCGATCTGCGCGTATACCGCGCCGAGAAGCGCCGATGTGGGTACGCCCCAAACCTTCGCTTCGCCGGTCATTCTTTGGAAAAATTCTTGCAACGTAAGACGGATATCGCTGTACTTTGCGCCCGTCGCCACGACCTTAGACACCGACGCTACGATCGAATAGATCGCACCGATAAAAGGACTCGTTTCCATAAGATAGGGTGAATAGCCGTAAGCGGACACCGTACAAACGTCTGTTTCGCCGCCGCAGATCTTCGCCGCCATCGCGATCGCAGGGGTACGTTGCGTCTTCCCCCCCCAAGGCATATATACCGTTCTCGCCCCGATCGTCGAATCGAAGGTTTCCGATAAGCCTTTTTTCGCGCAGACGTTAAGGTCGGAAATAACTTTCTTCGTCTCTTCCGCAAACTTCAAGCCGCTCTTTTTATCAAACCAACCCGTTTTCTTGTCCGCGATCTCTACGTCCGCTTCCTGCTTCACGCCGTTGGTGTTGAGGAAGTCGCGGGAAATATCCACGATCGCCTTGCCTTTCAAGAACATCTTCATTCTGCCTGTATCTGTAACGACCGCTACGGGCGTAGCCGCAAGGTTTTCTTCCGCCGCAAGCGCGATAAACGCATCTACGTCCTTTTTATCCACGACCACCGCCATACGTTCTTGCGATTCGGAGATCGCGAGCTCGGTACCGTTCAAACCTTCATATTTTTTAGGCACTGCGTCGAGATTGATATCCAAACCGTCCGCCAACTCGCCGATGGCAACAGACACGCCGCCCGCGCCGAAATCGTTGCATTTTTTAATCTTACGCGTCGCTTCTTTATTGAGGAACAAACGCTGTAATTTTCTTTCCGTCAGCGCATTACCCTTTTGTACCTCCGCGCCGCAAGTCTCGACCGAATGACTGTCGTGCGCTTTAGACGAACCCGTCGCGCCGCCGCAACCGTCGCGGCCCGTTTCACCACCGAGCAGAATGATCACGTCGCCCGCCTTCGGTGCTTCGCGATAGACCATTTCCTTCCTCGCGCCGCCGACGACAAAGCCCGTTTCCAAACGCTTCGCCTTATAGCCTTCGTGATAAACCTCGTCTACGATACCGGTTGCAAGACCGATCTGGTTGCCGTAGGAAGAGAAGCCCGCCGCCGCGCGTTGAGTAATCGCACGCTGGGGGAGCTTGCCTTTCATAGTATCCTCCAACTTCTCGCGAGGGTCCGCCGCACCTGTGATACGCATCGCTTGATATACGTACGTTCTACCGCTAAGCGGATCGCGGATTGCGCCGCCGAGACAGGTCGCCGCGCCGCCGAACGGTTCGATCTCCGTCGGGTGATTGTGCGTTTCGTTTTTAAACATGACAAGATATTGTTCTACCTTGCCGTCGATTTCCGCTTGGATCTGAATGGAACAAGCATTGATCTCGTCAGACGCGTCGAGATTGTCCAGCTTGCCGTCTTTTTTAAGTTTTTTCGCCGCAATCGTCGCAAGATCCATAAGACAGGGATATTTGTCGGGGCGGGCGCCGTTGATCTCCTTGTACAGTTCCTCGTACAAATGATACGCCTTTTCCACGCTAGGATTTTCCGACGTGATCTTTACGTTTTTCAGTTCAGTCGCAAACGTCGTATGACGGCAATGGTCCGACCAATAGGTATCGATAACTTTAAGTTCGGTCTCCTTTGGATCGCGCCCCTCCTTTTTAAAATACTCGCGCACGAAAACGAGGTCG
>JBGVRF010000080.1:0-4392 GCA_045128175.1 Candidatus Scatosoma sp. | reverse complement strand
ACTGAATATGGAGAACAAGAACAGCAGACTGGGAAAAAGACGGACGAACGATCTTATCTTTTTTACCTGTCTTGTGGCGATTCCGCTACTGCATTTCTTTATCTTTTACGTCTGCGTCAATTTCAATTCGATTTTGCTGGCGTTTAAAAGTTACAGCTCGACCGACGGCTATGAATGGGTCGGTTTTGAAAACTTTTCCAATCTGTTCCGCGATTTTAAAAAGTTCACGCTTTACGAGCAGGCATTGAAAAATTCGTTGATCGTCTTTTTCGTCGGTACGTCTATATCCGCTTCTTTGTCATTGTTTTTTTCTTATTATATCTACAAAAAAGCGCCGATGAAAAATTTATTCAAGGTGCTGTTGTTTATGCCCAGCATTATTCCTGCCATTGCTATGGCGGCGATATTCAAGCAATTTGCAGACAGCGCCATCCCTAACATTGCGAAGCTCCTTTTCGACACAGAGATCAAGGGGTTGATCCAAAATCCCTCCACAACGTTGGGTACGATCCTGTTTTATAACATTTGGGTGGGCTTCGGCGTCAACATTTTGCTGTATCTCGGTGCGATGAACGGGATATCGGAATCCGTGGTCGAGGCGGCAAAGTTGGACGGCGTTACATTTTTCAGTGAATTTATCTATATTACCTTCCCGTCGGTGTTCAGCACCTTCCGTACGTTGCTTATCGTGGCGCTCGGCGGTGTGTTCGTCAATCAGGCAAGCTTGGTGTCCTTTTTCGGTACAAGTTCGGAGGAAGCGTATTTTACCATCGGTTACTACTTATATAAAGAAACGGTACGTATTTCCCTTAACAACAGCAACGCGGGATTACCGCAGTTGGCGGCGTTCGGTCTGTTGTTGACGGGTATAACGGTTCCCATCGTGTTTACGGTGAACTGGGCTCTTAAGAAATACGGTCCGAATGTGGGGGAATAATATGACGAAAACAAAAGCGTTTGAGAAAAAATTTTCTATTCTTTCCCTTGTGTTGTTCAGTTTGTTGGTGTTGTACGTGCTGTCGTTGCTCATACCTCTGATTTGGGCCTTGATCACCGCGATGAAGGGGAAACTCGATTTTCTCCGTAATCCTTTCGGTTTGCCTAAAGAATGGATGTTTGAAAACTTTTTGACGGCTGCGGAGAATTTTACCTCGCCGTACAACAAAGGCGGAGTAGTGCGCACGGTAAAGATCGGAGAGATGCTTGGCAATTCGCTGTTGTTTGCGGTAGGTTCTTCCTTCTTGGCGACACTGGTTACCTGTATCATGGCATACGCGTCCGCGCGGTTCGATTTCAAGTGTGGAAAGCTGATCTACGGCATCGTGATCATTACGATGACGTTGCCTATCGTCGGCAGTCTTCCCTCGGAGATCCAGATGGTAAAGGCGTTGGGGCTGTACGATACGATGCTCGGCATGTGGATAATGAAATGCAGCTTCTTGGGAATGCATTTTCTCATTTTCTACGCCACGTTCAAGAGCGTGCCGAAAGATTTCAGCGAGGCTGCATACGTAGATGGCGCGTCTAACCTAACCGTTATGGTAAAGATCATGTTCCCTTTGGTAGCGGGTACGTTTATGACGATCATGCTCATCAAATTCATCGATCTTTGGAACGATTATTATATGACGATGCAATTTATGCCCAATATCAAGACGCTGGCGTTCGGGTTGTACGAATACAGCTTGTCTTACGCCCCCGCGATCGCGGGTACGCCGATGAAGCTGGCGGGCTGTTGCATCCTTGCGGTCCCCGTCCTGATCCTGTTTTTGATCTTTCACGATAAGATCATGGGCAATATCTCTTCCGGCGGGATCAAAGAGTAAATTATGGAGAAATGATCATGAAAAAATTGTTGGCTATTCTGATAGCGCTCGTGATGTGTTTACCCGTTTTTTCGGCTTGCGGAGAAGCGAGTATGTCCGTCACGGAAAAATCTTTGGAAATGCAAATGTATGAAGAATACGAGCTCGACGTCAAGCTCAGCGGTCTGGATGCGTCGGATGTTGTATGGACGTCTTCGGATACGAAGGTTTTGACGGTGCAAGGCGGTAAGATTACGGCGGTCGGTATGGGCAGTGCAACGGTCACCGCGATCTATGGCGAGCTCAAACAGTCCTGCGAGGTGTTGGTTACCCGTAACCGTATCGGTCGCGCGTTGTCCGTGGACAAATCTTCTCTTACGTTAGAGGTGGGCGCGGCGGAACGGATAACCGCAACGTTTAAAGAAAGCGGTAAGGTCTTGGACAACGTAGACGTGGTTTGGGAATCCTCTTTGCCCGACGTCGTTTCCGTGGATGAAAACGGTACGATCAAAGCGCTTAAGAGAGGAAACGCGATCGTTTCGGCTTACACTTGCTATAAAGGGCAGGATTTTGTAAAGGATATCCAGGTCCGTTCCACCGTGACGGCAGCTGCGGACGCAGAACTTGTTTTACAAGAAAGCGATGCAGGTTCCTCGTTGATGAAGCTTGGCTCGGAAAAGACGGAGTATGGCTTTGCGGAAAATGAAACGGCGTATAGATACGTCAGCGCGGGAGGCGCGGCTTCGAGGATCTTTGCAGACGGCGCGTATACGGCGGAAAATGTACCCAATTATGACCGATTGCTGTTCAAGATCCGTTTTACAGCACAGCCGGAGGCGGGGACGATGCTGTATCTTGCAAACTACCGCAAGGGTGTAAAGGGAATGAATAATCTGGTTACGCGCGACAGCTGCTTCCTTTTCTATGACGAGGACGGAAAGATCGCGAAAACGTTTGACGTAAACACGACGTATACGGTGGCGATCAACCTCAACAAGACGGGCGAGGGCGTGGAGGAAAACGGCGTAAAGACGTACGAATATGGCTTTGCTTTCCTGGAAAGTGCGGAGGCATACGTCGGTGGGGCAAAGCTTTGCTCGGAGGATTATTTCCTCGATACGTACGGGTTCGAGATTGCGGAAGAATTACCCGAGCTTTCCTATATCTATGCGGAAACGGGCTCGGGGCTCAACGTCGGTACCGTGGCGATGGAAGAATTCGATAAATATTGGACGTTTACCTCTTCGGGGACGAGCGAGGCTTGGGATAACAGCATCTGGAGCAATCGTGTGGCGCTGGGCGGCGTGACCTTTACCAATTACAGAAAGTACGAATATATGCGTATGGACGTTATGTTCACGAACGTCGATTTCCGCAATATTATCATCTGGACGGGCGGCTATTCGATGACCTATCAAGCAAGCGGTGCGATCGGTTCCCCGGAAGGCAGCGTGCAAGAGAATGACCTTCGCGTATATCTCGGCGAAGAGGACGTAACGGGGAAACCTTTGGAGACGGGCAAGGTGTACACGTTCCGTATCCGAATCCAAAGGGATAACCTTGAAAACGTGGCTTTTGGCCTTAACGTCAACAGCGCGACGGCAAACGCGATATATTTTGCCAATCCGTTACTGACAAATTATTAAGGTAGACTATGGTTTTTGAAAAGGCGCAATGGATATGGTTAAAAAATCCCGTATCCGAAATAAACGAATATGCAGATTTCTCCGCCGTTTTTACGGCGGAGAGGTTGGGCTACGCGCTTGTTCGTATATGCTCGAAATCGGAATATGCCTTATACGTTAATGGGCGGTTCGTCGGTTTTCAACAATTCGGGGATTTTCCCGACGAAAAGGTGTATGACGAATACGACCTTTCCGCATTTGTGTGCGAGGGGGAAAATCTCTTGTGTGTCATTGCTTTAAGTCGCAATTATAACACCTCCTCCTACATCGAAAATGGAAAAGGGATAATATTCGAGGTCGTGGATAAGGATGGGGAGCTTCTCGTTTCGAATGAAAATACGCTTTCCCGTCCCTCGACGACGTACCGCTCGGGCGCGTTGCATCCAATCACCGGTCAATTGGGAATGTCCTTTTATTACGATTGTAACGGCGATGAATCATGGCTGCGGGAAGGACAGGAGGATGGAAAAAACGGATTTGCGCAAAGTGCAATCAGCGATCGAAAAGCAAAATTTAAAAAACGTCCCGTTCCCCGTTTGCTGATCGGAGAAAAATTACCCTTCGCGGATATCGGAAACGGAATATTCGATGCGGGAAAAGAATGCGTCGGACAGCTGTATTTCGAAATCGAAAGCGACAGGGAAAAAGAACTGGATATTTATTACGGCGAGCATATCACGGACGGCGGCGTACGGCATACGATCGGCAATCGGGAATTTACGTTGCATTTCCGTTTAAAAAAGGGAAAAAACCTTTTTGTCGGCTGGTTTTTGCGGCTGGGGGGAAGGTATCTTCAGCTTTCGGACGTGTCCGTGCAGGTACGTGAGATCGGCATACTTCCCGTTCGGTATCCCGTCGAGCGGTTGCCGTATACGGGCAAGGCGATCCCCAAAGAAATATAC
>JBGVRF010000079.1:0-22248 GCA_045128175.1 Candidatus Scatosoma sp. | reverse complement strand
CGCTCGTTTTTTTCATTTCTCGCTCTATTCCTCGGGAAAATTCTTTGCGAAAAAACTCAACGCACACCTGCCTATGCCGTTTTACCTGTTTCCCTCGTTTTCCAACTCTTTTTTCTTTAAAAGTAAAAAATTGACCAATCGAGGACTGCCCGAACGAGTCAAAAGCTCCGTCAACGCAGACATGCCCCCTTCCTTTCGGGCAAGCGCTTCATATAAATCCAGTACCGTTTGATACTGTTTATACGCGGTGTTGAACAATGCGCTCTTCGGTTCCTCGCACGCGCGAAACGCCGTCAATGCCTCCGCCATAGCCTGTTTATCGTCCTTGATAAACGCATATGCGTATCGCCAGAACCACTTGAAATAACTCGCTTTCGGTCGCGAATCCTCCAACCACGCCAAAAACGTTTCATCCTCGCCTTTTTCAAAATACGCAACGGCGATATAGGTGGAAAGATTGCTCTCCCCATGGGCATTACCCATAAAGCCGCGCAATCGCTTTGCAAGACGGATTACCTCGTCGTACTCCTTTTTCGTCATCGCCGTGACCATCTTATTAACAACGACGTTACGCCAAAGTATCAACCAGATAGAACCGCATATAAACAACACAAGACCTTCCAAAAGCAACGCGTCGTACGACAACTCCAACACAAGGCTCAAAATAAGCACGGGCGCCGTTGCCGCCGCAAACAACACGATAAAAAAGATCGCCAGCTTGGGAATACGCTTCATTTCATTCTTTTCGCGCATAAAAACTTCTCCTTTTCTTTATTATACTATCTGTTTGAGAAAAAGTCAATCCTTTTTTGCAAAAAAGCCGTCTGCCACGCAAGCAAACGGCTTTCCCATTCTTATTTCACTGTCAAAGAAACGTTGCTTACTCCAACTCAAACGCGCCCGTATACAACTGATAATACGTGCCCTTCTGCTCGATCAGCTGTTCGTGCGTGCCGCGCTCAATGATACGTCCGTGATCAAGCACCATGATCGCATCGGAGTTCCGCACAGTCGAAAGTCTATGCGCAATAACGAATACCGTCCTGCCATGCATCAGCTTATCCATGCCGTTCGTAACAAGCGCTTCCGTACGCGTATCGATGGACGAAGTCGCTTCGTCGAGGATCATTACGGGCGGATCGGCAACCGCCGCGCGGGCGATGGAAAGCAACTGTCTCTGCCCCTGCGACAGGTTCGCGCCGTTGTTCGTCAACATCGTATTATACCCGTCGGGCAAACGGCAGATGAAATCGTCCGCGTTCGCCAGCTTCGCCGCTGCAATACATTCCTCGTCCGTCGCGTCCAAACGCCCGTAACGGATATTGTCCATGACCGTACCGGTAAACAGATTAGTGTCCTGTAACACCACGCCGAGCGAGCGACGCAGATCGTCCTTCTTGATCTTGTTGACGTTGATCCCGTCGTAACGAATCTTTCCGTCCGCTATATCGTAAAAACGGTTGATCAGATTCGTGATCGTGGTCTTGCCTGCGCCCGTCGCGCCGACAAACGCGATCTTTTGACCGGGCTTCGCATACAGCGTAACGTCCGTCAAAACTTGCTTCCCGGGCACGTAACAGAAATCTACCATATCCATTACGATATCCCCTTTCAACTCGGTATACGTCGTCCTATCTTCCGCTTTGTGGTAATGCTTCCATGCCCAAAGCCCCGTTCGCTCAACCGTTTCGACCAGTTCGCCGTTGAGGTTTCGCTTCGCATTGACAAGAGTCACGTACCCATCGTCCGTTTCCGGCTCTTGATCCATCAACGTAAATACACGGCTTGCGCCCGCAAGCCCCATGGCGATCATGGAAATCTGCTGCGACATCTGGTTTACGATCTGCGTAAAGTTTCTCGACATTCCCAAAAAGGCAATGATAATACCGATACTCAGCAACGCCTCGCCTCCAAATAAACGATTAATGCCCACGTTCGGCGCTTTCACGGTGTACAAAAGTCCACCGATGATAGCGATCAAAACGTACGTAAAGTTACCGATATTACCCAAAATAGGTCCTAAAATGTTACCGTATTTATGCGCACGTTCGCCGTCCTTGAACAACTGATCGTTCAGCCTGTCAAAATCTTCCTTCGCCTTTTCTTCGTGCGTGAACACCTTGACTACCTTTTGGCCCTTCATCATCTCTTCGATGAAGCCTTCTTCCAACGCCAACGAGGTCTGTTGCGCGACCATATATTTCGCGCTTCCGCCGCCGACCTTCTTGACTACGATACTCATCGCAAACGTACAAACGGCGATGACCAGCGTCAGCCAAAGGCTGTACCAAAGCATCAAACACACGGACACGATCAGCGTCAAACTGCTGGAAAGCAACGTCGGCAAGCTTTGCCCGATCAATTGTCGGGTCGCGTCCGTATCGTTGGTGTACGCACTCATGATCTCGCCGTGCGCGTGCGTGTCGAAATATTTGATCGGCAACGTCTGCATTTTCGAGAACATCTCCTCGCGCAGATGATACAGCATACCCTGCGTCACCGTCGCCATCAAACGGCTGTATATAAAGCTGGAAACGATCACCACACCGTACCCCGCCGCCATAGCAACAATCAAACCGATCAGCTTGGCTTTTACCGCTTCGAACCCGACCACAACGCCCGGCGTGATCACTTCGTCGATCAACGACTGCATGAATACCGACGAGATCAGGCTCCCGAACGAGTTCAGAAAAATACATACCAAAGCAATGATGAGTTGCCATTTATAATACTTAAACGCCATCTTCAAAAGACGGGGCAAGGTGCCTTTTTTGATCGAGCCTTTCGGCACGGGCATACCCCGTCCGCGCATGGGAGGAATGGGTTTTCTCTTTATTTCAGCCATTACGCCTCACCTCCTTCCACTGCTTTCATATCGTTTACGATCTCCTCCGACGATTTTTTCTTCGTCTGCGCCTCGTAAATTTCGCGATAGATCTCGCTCGTTTGCATCAACTCGTCATGGTTCCCGCAAGCGACGATCTTCCCGCCTTCGAGAACAAGTATCTTATCCGCATGTTCTACGGACGAGATACGCTGCGCGATGATGATCTTCGTCGTATCGGGGATCTCCTCCGCAAACGCCTTTCTGATCAAAGCGTCCGTCTTGGTATCCACCGCAGAAGTCGAATCGTCGAGGATCAGCACCTTAGGCTTTCTCAAAAGCGCCCGCGCGATGCACAGACGCTGTTTCTGCCCGCCCGAAACGTTGGTCCCGCCTTGTTCGATATGCGTATCGTATCCTTCCGGGAAAGCACGAACGAATTCGTCTGCCTGCGCCAACTTGCACACTCGTTCCAGTTCCTCGTCCGAAGCCTCCGCATTGCCCCAACGCAGGTTCTCCTTGATCGTGCCCGAAAACAGCACGTTCTTCTGCAACACCACGGCAACTTCCGTTCTCAACACGTCGAGATCGTAATCCTTTACGTTGACGCCGCCGACGTACACGTTCCCCTCCGTTGCGTCATACAGCCGGGGGATCATCTGGATCAAAGTCGTTTTCGACGAACCCGTGCCGCCGAGGATCCCCACCGTTTCGCCCGATCGGATATCCAGATCGATATCGGATAACGAGAATTTGTTTGCTCCCGCCGAATATTTAAAGCTGACGTTTTCAAACCGAATACTGCCGTCCTTCACCACTTTCACACCGTTTTCGGGACTGACGATATCGGATTCCTGATCGAGCACTTCCGTGATACGTCGCGCCGATTCGAACGACATCGTGATCATAACGAATACCATAGAGAACATCATGCAACAGGAAAGGATCTGGATTCCGTAAGAGATGAGCGCAGACAGATTACCCGTAGAAAACGGGCCTTCAAGCGTTCCCGATTCGATAATCGCTTTTGCCCCAAGGAAGGAAATCAAAACTGCAGCAAAATTGATAAAGAAGGTCATCATGGGGTTATTGAGCGCCATGATCTTTTCCGCGCGCGTGAAATCGTTGCGGACCTCGCCCGCCGCTTTTTGAAACTTTTTCGTTTCGTATTCTTCACGTACGAATGATTTGACCACGCGAATACCGCTGACATTTTCCTGCACGGAATTGTTCAATGCGTCGTATTTCTTAAAAATACGGCGGAAGAAGGGCATCACGAACCGCATGATGAGAATGATGATCAATGCCAAAAACGGCATAATAACGAGGAATATCCACGCCAAATCGGGTTTGATTGTAAAGCTCATGATGACGGCGAAAATGAACTGCAAGGGCACGCGGATGGCGATGCGCAAGCACATCTGGTACGATTGCTGTACGTTGGTGACGTCCGTCGTCAACCGGGTAACAAGCGAAGACGTAGAAAATTTATCCACGTTCGCAAAGGAAAATTTCTGTACCTTGTAAAACAGATCGTGACGAAGATTGCTGGCGAAGCCGCAGCTTGCCGTTGCGGCAAATTTTCCTGCGAGCACGCCGCTCGCCAGCGAACACGCCGCAAGCAGAAGAAGGATCGAGCCGTATTTGAGAATGGGCTGCATAGCAGCTTCCGCGGACGCCTGCACTTCATTGACCATACGCGCCATGAAAAAGGGGATCAGACATTCGCAAAATGCTTCCATTACCATGAAAAGCGGCGTGATCAGCGACGGCTTTTTATATTGTCGCACACTTTTCAATAAGGTTTTTATCATGCTTATCATTCAGTTCTCTCCTTTTAAGATATTGAAGCTCTTTTCGAATATTGTTATTATACTTTTTATAAAAAATAAAGTCAACTATTTGGAAGAAAATTCTTTACCGTTTCACAAGAATTTCATACTGTGAAAATTGCTTTTCCGTCATACGTTCAGCCGATTCCGCATCACGGCGACCGATCGGTTTTACAGGTCAAATATATAATTTGATATTTTCTCGATAACTCCCGCGTCAGTCTTTTCGCGCGTTCCGTTTTTTCATCGTCCAGATTAACGAACGGATCATCAAGGATCAGCGTCGGGCGCTCCTTTGTAAACACTGCGTCCGCAAGCGCGATGCGGGTACAGAAACCCGTCAGCTCACGCAGTCCCGTGCTGTAAAAATCTACCTCACGCATTTGACCGTTCACCTCATACATGGGTAGCCCGTTTGCCGAAAAACGCAACTTCTCCGCCTCGCCGCCGAGCATACGCATATACCCTTGACAGGCCCTTTCCACCGAAGCAAGATACTTTGTCGCCATGCTTCCCTTTGCGCGACTTAAAAAATCCCGCGCGGCGCGGATCGCAACCAGCTTTCGCTCCAGTCGGTCCTTTTCTTCTCTTAAACGCTGTATTTCCGATTCGATCTCGGTTTTATCCGTTTGAGCAGTCAATTCCTCTACCCGCGACCGTAACCGCGCACATTCCGACACCAGCTCCTCTTTCTGCCGTTCCAGCCTGCTCAGCTGGGCCTTCACCACCGCAGGGGCTTCCGGTTGCGCTTGTTTTCCGTCCTCGTTGCCGAGCCCTGAAGAAAATTCATCGTGCAAAGACATACTTTCGTTCTTCGCGTTACATTCCGCCAACACACGGCTGGCTTGCTCATATTCCGCAAGTTTATCCTTTAACAGCACCAGCGTCGCGCGATAATCGCACGCGTACGTTTCCGAATAATTTATATTTTTTAAAAATCCGCGTATACCGTTCTCCAAACTTTCCGCGCGTTCTTTCTTTTGCGTCTGTTCCGCCATCAGCCGTTTTTTCTCTTTTTCCGGCTCAACGGGAAAATTCTTCAATTTTTTCTGTAAACCGAGATATTCCGCCTCCGTCTCATTGTATCGCAAGGCAAGATCCGCGTCCCATTCGTCTCCTTCCGATTTCTCCGCCTTCTCCTTCTTCGGCTTTTCTCCGATATATTTCGGCATCAACAAAAAGAAATTGAAGATTAGTCCGACTCCGCCCAAACCGAGCAATATATAGCCCAATATGGGATTGTCCACCGTCTGCGTAGCGCCGAACACCGCCGCCAACATACTCATGAACAGTACAATGCCCGCTCCGCGGTATTTCCGCGGCGTATATTTCTTAGGCGCGCGCTTTCGTCTCGTACCTGCCCCCTTGGTTTGCCCGTTTTTTCCCAAAAGCATATCATACGATTCCAGCGTCCTTTCGCACGAAACAAGTTGCGCTTCCAACGCTGCTTTTTCGCGGATCTGTGCCTCGAGCTCTGCCAAACGCGAATCGATCCCCGACAATTCCTCTTTCAATGCATAAAACTCCGTGACGGCGTCCTGCAAGCCCGCAACGTTCACTCCCCTCGGATCCACATTCCCGAAAAAGCTCTTCAAAGAGGAAAGCCTGTTCTGCGCGTCCGCGATCCGCTCCCCAATCGTCTTACACGCTTCCCGACGCGCCGCAAACTCGCTTTGGCGGCTCGCTTGCTCGACCGCTAGCGACGATTCACGGATCCTCGCATTCAACGTTTCCAGCTCCTTTTCCTTGTTTTTTAATTCCGCAGACACATTTTGCGCGTAGGAAACGAGACGATCCCGTTCTACGCTTTTTCTACCCAACGCCTCCAACGCCTCGTCCAGCTCGTCCAGTTTCCCTTTGGCTGGTTTCCGCTTTGCGCGCAACGCCCGTTCGGCATTGTCCAACTTCTCGATCGCGCGGCTCGCGCTCGTTTCCCCTGTCCCGCCCGAACCGAGCAAGGACAGCAACCTGTTTTTCATATCGTCGGGCAACCCGCCCGTTTCAATACCGCCCTGTGGCACGTACACGCTGCGGCGGTAGCTGTCGCAGTCCACGCCAAACAGCGTTTCCCCAAGCCGTTCTGCACGATCGCCGAAATCGTAGGAAAGCATATTATTGGCATCGTATACACGTACGGTGTCCGCGCCCGCCGTTTTTCCGAACGTCCTCTCGATACGGTACGTCCTGCCCGCGTACGTAAACACCAGAGTACCGCCGAACACCCCGCCCCCCCAAGGCATATACCGCATACGGTCGTTCGCAGAGACAAACTTACTTCTGCTCCCTTCTATTCCGTACAGCATACTTTTCAAAAAATCCGCCAGCGTCGTCTTTCCCCAGCCGTTGTCCTCGCGGATCACGACCAGATCGGACGAAAGATCGAACGAACAGTTGACAAACTTACCAAAGCCCGCAATATAACAGGAAACAAACCTCATAAATCGATCTCCTCCCCGGCAAGTGCCTTCAACCCCACGTCGAGTATTTCTGCCCTCAATTCTTCGTTTATCTCATACCTGCCCACCTCTCTCACGAATTCTCCTCGTTCCGAAAGATCGTTTTGATACGCCGTATAATCGATATATATCTTCGACGAGTCCTCTACCCTCGCGAAGAAAAATTTCTCGTTCAGCCGCTCCGTCAAAAGGGAAATGTTTTTGCACAGCCCCGCTTTATACTTTCCGATAAGTGTCAATCGCACCATATCCCCCGCGCGCACGTCAGCCAAAACCTGCTCCGCCGCACGTTCCACGTCGAAATAGTTCTCGCAAGCGGAAATATCCGCCGTCCGTTCCACGACCGTTCGTTTCGCAAAACTCAGAAAACGCTCGTCAACGATTCTGCCGCCGCGCAGCTCCAGAAGAAAAAATCCCCTTTCGCCGCATTCGTCAAACCCGCGCCCCTCGGGACAACCGCAATAGCGGTACACCCCGCGCCCGTCTAGCCGTTCCGCCGTCCGCATGGGCTTGTGGATATGCCCCAACGCAAGATAATCCACGTATTTGTTCTGCAAGCGGGAAAGCGGGATACTCTCCGTGCCGCGCGGTTCGCTTTTCACCGCCTCGCCGTGCATCAAAAGCACGTTACACCGCTCCTGTCTGAGCGCAAGTCGATCATATAGTTCGGGACTAAGATTTTTCGTATCCACCCCCGTCACCGTCACCCCTTCGGGCAGATCGTAACTCTGCCAGCCGTGATTCCCCGAAAAGGTATACAAATTTTCAGGTAGAGACTCCCCCTCCTCAAACTCGTCGTCGTGGTTCCCCGAAACGTAAAAAAACCAAACGGGTCTCGCAGCGGAAATGATCGCGAACGCCTCGTTTCTCACCTGCCGCGGCACTTTGTTTTCATCGAACAGATCCCCCGCGATCAGTACGGCTTGCACACCGTTATCCCGCGCGAAAGCCGCAAGATTTTTAAATCCGTCCATGATCTCGCGTTTTCTCAGGTCCGTTTTATCCGGCGGCAGACTTTTCATTGCCGCGCCGATATGTATATCTCCCGTGTGAATGATCTTCATATGTTTTTCTTATATTCCTTAAGTTCGTTTTTCGCCTTCTATTATACCACAAATCTTTTCGCTTGTAAACAGAAATAATATGAAAATTTGTTCGTTTTTACTAACATACCGATGAACAACGTATCATTGGAGCCAATTTGATTCAAAAGGCGAGGTCTCTTGACTTCAACTCGGAAAACCAAGAAAGCGCTCAACGCATACCTGGGTATCGCAAATCATAAAAAAATCCGTTCGGATATTTCCAAACGGATTGTTCTTATGCAAGGTTTTACGATTTTACAATACGCAACCCATCTTCACCCACGTCGACCGTCAACCGATCTCCCGCGACAAATCCGCCGCTTAAGATCGCTTTCGCCAGCATCGTTTCCAAGGTGTGCTGCATATACCTCTTCAAAGGCCGCGCACCATATACGGGATCGTAACCCTTTTCCACGATATACGCTACCGCCTCCTCGCTTAAAGAAAGATGCAGCTGCTTCTCCTCCAAACGCTTGGTCAGATCTACGGCAAGCAACCGCACGATCGAGCCGATCTGTTCCTTGTTCAACGGCTTGAAGAACACAGTTTCGTCCAAACGATTTAAAAATTCCGGACGGAAAGACGACTTCAACAGCCTCGACACTTCCGCCTTGGCATCCTCGGAGATCTCCCCGTCGTATCCGATCCCCTCGAGAATCGCCGCAGAACCGAGGTTGGAGGTCAGGATAATGACAGTATTTTTAAAATCCACCGTCCTGCCCTGCCCGTCCGTGATTCTGCCATCGTCCAGTACCTGCAACAGCACGTTGAACACGTCGGGATGCGCCTTTTCCACTTCGTCGAACAACACCACGGAATAGGGCTTTCTCCGCACCGCCTCCGTCAGTTGTCCGCCTTCGTCGTAACCTACGTATCCGGGAGGCGCGCCGATCAACCTCGACACCGAGTATTTTTCCATATATT
The DNA here is from genome assembly GCA_045128175.1 of Candidatus Scatosoma sp. Lineage (GTDB taxonomy): Bacteria > Bacillota > Clostridia > Christensenellales > Borkfalkiaceae > Scatosoma. The sequence goes on along the minus strand of JBGVRF010000079.1, from coordinate 13,127 downwards.
CACTCATATCGATACGGATCATATTCTTTTCATCGTCGAACAGTGCCCGTGCCAACGTTTTTGCAAGCTCCGTCTTACCCACGCCCGTAGGCCCTAGGAATAAAAACGAACCGATCGGTCTGTTCGGGTCTGCGATTCCCGCGCGGGAACGCAAGATCGCATCCGCCACTGCCTGCACGGCTTCATCCTGCCCGATCACACGCTCGTGTAAGATTGAATCCAACCGCAACAGCTTTTCGCGCTCCCCTTCCATCAGCTTGGCAACGGGGATCCCCGTCCACCGCGCCACGATCCGCGCGATCTCTTCTTCCGTCACACGGTCACGGAGCAAAGAATTTTCCGTTACACGCAACCCTGCCCCCTCCGTTTTGAGTTTTTCACATTGCTCGATCTGTTTTTTCAGCTCGGGGATCTTGCCGTATTGTAACTTGGACGCGGTCTCCAGATCATACGCCCGTTGCGCCTTTTCCAGCTGCGCGTTCGCCGCTTCCAACTCCTCGCGAAGTCGCTGTGCCTCTCCAATCGAATTTTTCTCGTTTTCCCATTTTGCTTTCATCTCGGCATACTGCGCGCGGAATTCTCCCAATTCCTTCCGAATCTCCTCCAAATGTGCCAGCGACAGCGCGTCCGTTTCCTTTTTCAAGGCATTCTCCTCGATCTCCAACTGCATGATCTTCCGCGAGATCTCGTCCATTTCGGAGGGCATCGACTGCATCTCCGTCTTGATCAGCGCGCACGCCTCGTCCACAAGGTCGATCGCCTTATCGGGCAGAAAACGGTCGGTGATATAACGGTTGGACAGACTTGCCGCCGCGATCAGCGCGTTGTCCTGTATCTTCACACCGTGGTATACCTCGTATCTTTCTTTCAGACCACGCAAGATAGACACGGTGTCCTCCACCGTCGGCTCGTTCACCAGTACGGGCTGGAACCGCCGTTCGAGCGCGGGATCCTTTTCGATGTATTTCCGATACTCGTCCAAAGTCGTCGCGCCGATACAATGCAGCTCCCCGCGCGCCAACATAGGCTTCAAGAGGTTTCCCGCGTCCATCGCGCCGTCCGTCTTACCCGCGCCGACGATCGTATGCAATTCATCGATGAACAGAATGATGCCGCCTTCGCTCTTTTTCACCTCGGCAAGCACGGCTTTGAGTCGTTCTTCAAACTCTCCGCGGAACTTCGCGCCCGCGATCAACGCGCCGAGGTCAAGGGAAAACACCTTGCGATTTTTCAAAGAATCGGGTACGTCGCCGCGCATGATACGGATAGCAAGCCCTTCCGCAATCGCCGTTTTCCCGACGCCCGCTTCGCCGATCAATACGGGATTGTTTTTCGTCTTTCTGGACAGGATCCGCACTACGTTGCGGATCTCCTCGTCACGCCCGATAACGGGATCGAGCTTCTGCGCACGCGCCTTTTCCACCAGATCGGTACCGTATTTATTCAACACGTCGTAGGTATCCTCGGGGTTTTCGCTGTCTACTCTGCGGCTACCGCGCACCTCGGCAAGCGCTTTCATAAACCCGTTTTGCTCTACGCCAAACCGTTTAAGAAGCGGCTTCACCTTATCGTCTGGCTTTTCCGTGATCCCGAAAAACAGATGCTCGACGGAAAGATAGCTGTCACCCATTTTCCCCGCCTGCGTTTCCGCTTCACTCAGCGCCGCGACCAACGCCTGTGACATATACTGTTCGCCGCCGCGCACTTTGGGAAGCTTTTCAATCCCCTCCAACGCCGCCTGCGCGAGTCCGTCCGCGTCTTTTTGCATTTTTTTGAGCAACTGCCCGATCAAGCCGTCCTCCGCCGTGACGAGCGCGTAGACAAGATGCAGTTGTCCCACTTCCTGATTACCGTATTCCGCGGCAACCGATTGCGCTTTTTGCAGCGCCGCTACTGATTTTTCCGTAAACTTTCTCATATCCATAACATTTCTCCTTTTCAAGCAACGTTCCGTTGCATGATGTTTTTTATCTTTCTGTTTCGCGATTAGATTTCAATTAGGAAGTCAAGAAACTCCGTTTCTTGCGAGGTTTTAAGGGCAAGTAGCCCTTAACGAGGCATGGAGCGGAGCTCCATAAATCCTAAGTCCAACAAAGCAAGGCTTTGCCTTGCGCTTTCCCTCACAAAGCGAGCAATGCAAAAGGCGTAAAGACGCAAGTGTAGCTTGCTTATAATAGGTATACCATGCGGGAGGTCACCCCTGCGCCCCACAAGGAACTGAGTTCCTTGACCTCCAACTTGGGGATTCCGAAAACCGTCGTTCCATTACATTCTATTTGTAAACAATCAAAAAAAAATTTAAACACATTTTTTAAAAACTTTTCGTAAAATACGACATTTTATGACAAAAAAAGACGGACGAAAGATCCGTCCGTCAAAATGAAAAAGTATCAATAATAAAACGTCAACGCAACCCTGCTATGCCCGTTTTAAAAAATACACGCTAAACCGCCACGATGTCGATCGAGTAAATATCCGAAAAGATAACGATGCCGTCTTTTACAACGCTGATCATGCAATACAACTTCAACGAACCCGCCTCCTCAAGCTTTCGGTTGTCGGACAATATCCCCAACGGATCGTCAACAACCCAATGCGCGTCCCATTCCCCGTCATAATATCCGATCATTCCCGTGACCCATGAAACGTATTTCCCGACCTCCAAAACAATTTGTTCGGGAATATCCATAGGGGAAACATTTGTGTATCCCGACGCGATCTGGAAATAGAACGGCGAAGCGTCAAATTCGTAAGCAGTCTCAAATACAGGCATATACGACAACTCATCCACCCGCTGAAAGCCCTTCAACGTCCGCGCGTATCCCGTCGCGACCTCGAATGCCTCGTTCATTCCGTCGATCTCCGCAAGCAGTTCTTCATACTCCTCGCCCTCGAACAGCAGTCCGTCCATCTCCCCGTCGTACGCCAGCTTTATACACTTCGGCTTATAACCTCCCACGTAAAAATCCACGTACGAAAACCCGCCGAACGTCACGTCGAAAGAGGTCTTTCCTTTATAAAATCCCAGATCGTACGCCACGTCGATGGTCGCAACGCCCGGCTTCGTTCCCCTGAGCCTACCGCCGCCGACGATCTCCACGTTTTCGCTCTCCGAAGAAAGCGTATACAGCACGTTTCCGTATTGCTCGCCGTTCAGATAAAAACAGATCCGCCCGCCGTCGTCGTACAAGCCGAGCTCGCCGTCGTATTTCAGCCCCGCCGTCACTTCCAACGGTTGCGCGCTCGTATACTCCATATCGGCAAGCAACACCGCGTCCTCATACAGCTTGTCGGTAAGCGCCCGTCCGTCCTCTATCTTCCAGCCCTTGAACGCGATCCGCGGCGCGTCGAACACCCCGTATATCTTCTCTTCCAGCAACGCGTCCACCAGCTCGCTTTGATAGCCTTTGTCGAGGATAGTTTCCTCGATACTCATGCCCTTGGGGATCTCCAGGCTCAATAACGTTTCCGCATGGAAACGGATATCCACGGTCGCGTAATATTCGTCGTACACGCAGACGGGCAACGGCGCCGCCGCCAAGACGCATTCCTTTTCCGCCCGCGCGCTGTTCGCCTGATAAACGTACGTCGCCTTTTTCAGCGCCAACTGCTCCAAGGAAAGCTCCGAAGTCCGAAAGCGTACCCGATAAACCATACGTTTCATCTCCGTTTCTCCCTCGGACCACGACGCCTGATACGCAACCAACTCCGCCTGCGGCAACGTTTCCACGCCCTCAAGCTCCACCGTAAAGGTAAACCGATCTTCGCAAAGCCGCTCGTCCAAGTCCACCGCAAAATATAACGTTTTCAAGCTGCCCAAATACAGCATATACTTCCCTTCGTGCTTATCCACGAACGATTCGCTTAAAGGATCGTTTTCGAAATATATCTTCGTTACAACCGGATACAGCCCTTCGCGCTCCGCCTCCGCCCGCGCGTCGCGCGCCGCGGCGTAGATACGCACTCCGCCTACAAGCGCCAAAACGAGTGCCAACAGCGAAGCGAGAATGACGATCACCTTTTTATGCCAGTTGATCTTCACGTTCTTTTTCACAAGCAATTCTTCCGTTTGAATGTTCGGAAACAAATCCTCCCTCGCCACGGAAAAATACGCGCACAAGGCAACGATCGAATCTTCGCTCGGGATCCCAAGCCCGGCCTCCCACTTTGCAATCGCGCTTCGGCTGACGTGGATCGCCGCGCCCAACGACTCCTGCGTGATGCCCTTGTCCTTCCGCAATTTTTTCAGACGGTCTTTTAATTCCATAAGCCTCTCAACCTCCGTTAAGTTTAGCTCCATTATAGCACGCGTTATGTAAAAAGTCACGCCACTTCCCCCGCGCCCACCGTTACTCTTTGTTACTTTTACCCGTTACAGATAAGAACGAGGCTACGAATAAACACAGATAAATGCAGGTTCTCTCTTTTCTTGTCTTTGCAGATCGACATAGCATTTGCATACGTTTTAGCGCCGTTTTGACATATTATCTTCATTTTAATATGTCCTTTGATAAATAAAACCCCGAACGAATCCGAGGTTTCATCGATATCAACTTTTCATTGCCTGCAAAACGACAAACAGCACTACAAACACAGCCATCAGTATCACCGTCCCGATCAGCTTGATCTTGTCCCGCTTCTTTTTGTCCATCGGCACGTACATACGGAATCCGCAGGTCGGACACACCCCGTCCTCCCCCATCAGCGTTTTACAACGCCGACAATGCACACGTTCGGGCGTGGCGTCGAAAATATCCCCACGCCTTTTTTCACTCTGCCCTTCGCCGCTGAAAGCCGTCTTATTGCTCTCTGAACCTTTCTTCAACGTATCTTCCATTTCCCCGACACGACGCGCCTCTTCTTCCTTTTTCTGTCCTTTTGTCTGCTTACTCATAGGTATCCTCCTCTTTACATCAACGTCTCAAATAATCGCAACAGCGAATCGAACAACCTGCCCAGCCAGCCGCGTTTGGTATTCTCCGCCGTACACAGCCTAGACACGGCAAAGGTCTCCTCGCAGTCCCGTCTCAGATCCGCCACCGCATCGCACCCCGAAAAATATACCGCGTTTTCAAAATGCAGATACAGGCTTCGATAATCGAAATTGATTGTCCCCACCACCGCGTATTCGTCGTCGCAAAGCATACTCTTGGAATGAATAAACCCGGGCGTATACTCGTATATCCGCACACCTGCTTTCATCAGTATCCCGTAATTGGCACGCGTTAAGCGGAACACCGTTTTCTTGTCGGGGATCCCCGGAGTAACGATCCGTACGTCCACGCCGCGCACCGCCGCCCGCACCAACGCCGTACGCATACCGTCGTCCAGAACCAGGTATGGCGTAAAAATGTACACGTACCTGCTTGCGCGGTTGATCAGATCGACGTACACCTCCTCCCCGACGCTGACCCCGTCCAAAGGCGAATCGTCATACGGTTGCAAACGGAATTTCGTGTCCGTCAACGCAGGCATCGGCGCGATCGGCGCAAGATAATTTTTGATATCCTCCTTGTCCTTGCGGAAGGCATTCCACATATAAAAGAACATCTGTGTGAACGACCGCACGGCATTGCCCGTGACCTTCACACCCGAATCCTTCCAATACCCGAACCGCGTTTTTTCCGCAATATACTCGTCCGCAAGATTGACTCCGCCCGTAAACGCCGTTTTCCCGTCGATGACCAACAATTTTCTGTGATCGCGGTTATTCATGCGTAGCGTAAACACAGGCACGATATTGTTGAAAGTCATGCATTTTATATTTTTGTCCAACGATTCGAGATACACGTCGTATTTCGGCGGCAGAGTCATCATACACCCAAAGTCGTCGTAGATGATCCGCACCTGCACCCCTTGTATCGCCTTTTCCAGCAAGATCTTCAAGACCTCGCCCCACATCTTACCGTAATCGATGATAAAATATTCGACCAAAATAAACTTTTCCGCTTTCCGCAGCTCTTCCAGCATCACGGGAAACATCTCTTCGCCGCTCTTATAATACGAAACGCTTCCATCCGTATATAGGGGATATCCCGCATAGTTCGCTACGTAACGACTGATCGCCACGTTACGATCGGACGTTTCGGGGAAATTATTTTCTCCGCACGCCTCGCATATCCGCTTTTCGTTTTCCGCCTTTGCCTTTTGCATTTTTTTACGCATGGACCGGGTCTGCCGCCCTTCCCCGTAAAACAAATACATGGGTACGCCGAAGATCGGCGCGACAAGGATAAGCAGGATCCAGTTCAGCTTTGTGGACGGTCGGTCGTTTTTATTGATAATGTACAGTACGAAAATTCCCGCAAGGATCGCCACCACCAACTGTATAATGACGCCGACCTTCGAATAGTAGGTAAACAGATATATCAGCACAGAATATCCGACGAGCTGCCCGACTACGAACAATAAAAACAGGAAAAAGCGGTTATACAGAAATTTTTTATAGCTTCTGTCGTTCGCGATCGTCCTTTCTATCCATTTCTTTTTTCTTGCGCTCAATTTTTTCATCACTTCATTGCTCCTCGGCAAAAGGATTCCTTATTGCGATCCTTTATTATTGTAACAGTTTTTTTCCAATTTGTCAAACGGTTGTCATCTTTTTGACCGTATGATCCACGTATCCTTATCAGTATACCACCTTTTTGTTGAAAACCCGCGAAATTTCCGTTAAATTTTCGTAAAATCCTTTTTTTTCGCACACCTTACGCGTACAGGCGATAATATAAAGCGCTTTCCGCTTTTCCGTTGTATGCCTTCCCATGGAGGGGAAGGTGTTGAGCGATAGCGAAACGGATACGGCTGCTATTAAAACGAGATACACTCCATTCGGTCGTCCCTCCCTCAGTCGGTATGACGAAAGAGAGATGCGTTGTGTTCACTTAGTTGGTATGATAACACGCGGTCATACCAAGCGAAGCGGCAAAGCCGCGTAGTCGAGCGTATCTCCGTATAAATTACTTCCATAACGAATTGTAAAGCAATTCCATTCACTATCTTTAGCCCCCTCTCCACATCGCTTGACAAAACCAATCGGTCATGCTATAATAAACCCACTATGATACGCAACAGAAAAATAAAACCGACGGCGTGGCAGTTTTTGGCTCTGGGCTTTCTTCTCACCGTTTTTGTGGGCGCGGGGCTTCTATGCCTTCCGTTCGCCACAAATGAAGGAGAAAGCACCTCGTTTTTAAACGCGCTGTTCACCTCCACCTCCGCCACCTGCGTAACAGGCCTCGTCGTTTACGACACCAACACCCACTGGACCCTCTTCGGTCAAATCGTCATTCTTTGCCTGATCCAGCTCGGCGGCCTCGGCTTTATGACTTTCGTTTCCCTGCTCTTTACGATCTTCAAAAAGAATATGCGCATATCCGAACGCAAAGTCCTCATGCTCGCCGCAGGCGAAGAAAAACAGAGCGAGATCAAGCGTCTTATCAAACGTCTGTTGCTCGGTACTCTTGTGTTCGAAGGCGTGGGAACAGCTCTCCTTTCCGTTCGGTTTATCGGCGATTTCGGCGCGGGCAAAGGTATCTATTACGCCGTGTGGCACTCCGTCTCCGCTTTTTGCAACGCAGGCTTCGACCTCATGGGCGGCGTTTTCGGCGACGGTCGCTTCGTCTCTTTTACCCATTACGCCAACGACCCGCTCGTAGCCGTTACACTGGCAATGCTGATCATCATCGGCGGCTTGGGTTTTTGCGTCTGGGACGACCTCCTCGAAAGCAAAGGCGTCCCCAAAAAATTCAGTCTGCATACGAAAGTCGTGCTGGCAACCACGCTGATCCTTCTCTCCGCATCTACACTGCTTTTTCTCTTTTTCGAACGCAATAACGGAAGTTTAGAAGATTACAATTTCGGCGAAAAACTGCTCGTTGCGTTCTTCAACGCCGCCACAACGAGAACGGCAGGCTTCAACACAATGGATTACGCCACCCTTTCGGACAGCAGCTATCTTTTGATGTTGATGCTGATGTTCGTCGGCGGCAGCTCCGCCTCCACCGCAGGCGGCGTAAAGATCACCACGCTGTTCGTCATTCTCATGGGTATAGCGTCCGTATTCCGCGGCAAACGCGATATCGAAGTCGGAAAACGTCGCATCCACACCGCGCTACTCCGCCAGGCGCTGGCGATCTTCGTATCCTGCCTGTTCATCGTCCTCACCGCCACCCTTCTGCTTTGTACGTTTGAAGAATCCAATGCCGTCGCCACCTTCCGCGCCGTACTCTTCGAGACCTTTTCCGCAATGGGTACCGTCGGACTGTCTTTGGGGCTTACGCCCACGTTAAGCGTCCCTTCGAAGCTCGTGCTTATACTTCTGATGTACGCAGGACGGGTGGGGATCCTTACCCTCGGTCTCGCCTTTGCAGAAAAAAAAGAGGTTTCCGAAGTCAAAAAACCGATCGATTCCATTTTGATCGGCTGACGATTTATTTATTGAGAGGTAAAAAATATCATGAAATCCGTTTTATTGATCGGTATGGGAAAATTCGGGCAAACGCTCGGTGAAAAATTGCTGAACATGGGCGACGAAGTGATGATCGTCGATAAAAACGAAGACGTTATCAATCGACTGGCCCCCAAATACACGGATGCGCTGATCGTCAACTGCATGAACGAAGAGAATCTCCGCGCGCTCGATATTCCTTCTTTCGACGCCTGCGTGGTCGCGATCGGAGACGATTTCCAGTCCTCTCTGGAGATCACGTCCCTGCTCAAAGACCTCGGCGCAAAATGGGTTGTTTCCAAAGCAACGACCGAAATCCAGAGAAAATTCCTTCTCCGCAACGGCGCGGACGAGGTCATTTATCCCGACCGCGACATTGCCGAAAAACTCGCCGTGAAGTTGAACTCCGCAAAGGTTTTCGATTATATCGAGCTGAACGCGGAATACTCCATCTTCGAGATCGCCGCTCCAGAAAAATGGATAGGAAAACGGCTTGCGGACCTCAATCCACGTAAAAAACACGGGCTGAATATTTTGACCGTGAAGAAAGGAAACGTCGTCGCAAACAACCTCGACGCCAATTACGTGTTCGAGCGCAACGACCATATGCTGGTATTCGGCAGAACGGAAAAAATCCTCGCCTTTACCAATAAAACGAAATAATTTTTTTCTATACGCAAGCACAACATGTACAAAAGGACCGAGACGAAAGGACTGTACTCTTAAGGACAGTTTTATGAGTACAGTACCTACCGACAGAAAAAGCAGAAACCGCAGATTGATTTTCTGCGGTTTTTGTGTTATAATGGACGTATATTTACATCACAAGGAGAAAAACATGCGAAAAATTGTTACCATCTGTGGCTCTTTACGATTTTTTGATAGAATTCAAGAAACAGCTGAACTTCTTGAACTTGAAAATGGATGGATTGTGTTTACCCCCATTCCTCATACGCTTGATAGAGAATTGAAATCGCATGAAAAGCAATTATTAGGAAACATACACAAAGCAAAAATTGATTTATCTCATGCTATTTTTGTTGTAAACATAGACGGACATATCGGCGATGCAGTAAGAAAAGAAATAGAATATGCGAAGAAACTTGGAAAAGAAATTTTCTTTTTAGAAGAATCAAATCAATAAAGCTACTTTATATGAATTGCATATTATCAAAACAACACGATAAATGATCGCTTAATGCCCAGCCTCCCTTGTGTAAAGGGAGGTGGCACGCGGAGCGTGACGGAGGGATTGTAATGCAGCGAAAACACAATAAAGATATCGTTCCTACCGCAAAAATGCTGCGGAAGAATATGACTAAAGAAGAAAAACACCTTTGGTATGATTTTCTGCGCACCTATCCCATTCGCTTTTCTCGTCAAAAGGTTCTCGGAAAGTATATTGCGGATTTTTACTGTGCAGAGGCAAAGCTTATCATAGAGCTTGACGGCTCTGGACATTATACGGAAGAAGGAAAGCGATACGACGAAGAAAGAACAGCGTTTCTTGAAGAATATGGATTAATCGTTATTAGAATACCGAACACTGAAATACATAAGAATTTTCGGGGTATTTGCGAATATATTGATCATCTCGTAGAACAATCCCTCAGTCAGCTTCGCTGACAGCTCCCTTTACACAAGGGAGCCTTTTTTGTTCATCTATGACTTGTCAATTTTCCTGACAAGCACTGCATTTGTGTCCACAAATGCAAAATACGGCATACCTCTTTCGAGATATGCCGTATTTTTGAAAACTGTCCTTTAGAGTAACGCTCTAATGCCTCGGTCCGTTTTTTCATTTTCTCTCATCTTACTTTTCTACCATAAAAGCTTCTTCTTAAGCAAGCTCCGCTTACATCGGATCTCATGGAGCGAGATTGACGGCTTCCGTCCTATCGCATTACCTTTCGCCCGACCACAGCTTCACTCCGTTTTTAACCGCTCGTTTTCCTCTTTCAACTGCGCGTTTTCCACACGCAAACGCTCGTTTTCCACTTTTAACGCCTGTGCAAGGCGATCATAAAGCGCGTTGATCTCGTTTTCCAGCCTCCGCCGTAAAAAATCCCGATCCGCCGCCGACGGCTTATCCACATTTTGGACGCGGTTATCCACGTTTTCCTTCGTCAACGCAACCCTGCCCCCCTCGTTTGCCTTTGCGGCCACGTCCTTTAAGCCCATTTCCGTCGCGATTTCCGCGATCCTCTGCGGCTCTTTTTTCAACGTATTCCGATATTTGTTCTGAAGCCGCAACATCAGTTTATCATCACCGCCCGAAAGATTGAATATCGCCCGCCGCACGGACAGCCCCTTGCTCTTTTCTGCAAGAATACTTCTGAGCGCCGCGTCCGTCTCCTCCTCCGTGAACTCGCGGATCTTCTCCACGGACAAGCTTGATCCGTCCAGAAGCTTGACGATCCGCTCGTCCCCCTTCTCGTTCTTCATCAACGCGTAATAATAATTCCGCACGCTACCTTTCGCCCGCCCGTTCTTTAAACCGTACGTTTCAAAAAGATAAGTAAGAGTCTTGCCCTTTTGTTTACCTTCCTTGATATATTCAACGAGATTTTTCGCTTCTTCTTCCGTGTAACCGTTGATCTTGTTCATAATAATTCCTCCGAACATTTTTATTTTCGGTGAGATTATTAACGGATTTTTTCCTTTTTATACTTTTTCTTTAAAAAAAAGAATATATTATTTTATGAAAGTTTATTTTTTATCCTCTCGTCCCTGCGCCTTGAGCATAAACGACCTGTATTTCGGCATCACAGACAAGTTCGAGCGCTTCGCCGAGCTTTCCTTAAAAGACAACCTTTTCGTCCGTTTCACTCCCGAAAACGCATTGTCCATCGGTTTCTTCATCACCGAAAACTTATCGTCCGCCCCGCCTGCGGGTTGCGAAGTATATATACTTAAGGATGCGCTCGCAATATACGCGCGCGACTTCCCGCCCGCTGACTTTTCCTTGAACGTCATCACCCAACAACGTTTCGACGACCTGCTTGCCACCGTCTACGTTCAAGGTAACGTTCAACTGTCGCTGGAATCCGCCGCAGGATTCTTCACCGCAACCCTGCCCCCCTTGTTTGCCTCTTGCAAGCTATCTTTCTATGCCGGTCTGCTCTTTATACAGACCGAAAATCGGCTTATGGTATACGCAAAAGACGGAAATTGTCTGTTAAACGAACGCTTTTTGCAATTTTCCGTGGTCGAAAACACGCTCAACGCAACCCTGCCCCTGTCCGATCACCGCGGCTCGGTTGCGGAATGTCGATGGAAGCTCGACGAAAACAGCTGTCAAAGGACGGAATGTATTGTTCGCAGCCCCAAGCGCGAAGATGAGGAAACTTTGCCGAACGATCTGCTCGCCTACATTTTCTTTGAGAGCGTTTTAATTGGCGCAAATTTTGACGATATTCTTTCAGACGAGCTATTATCCGAAAAAGATAAGATCGTTGAATTTTTAGGTGATTTTGAAGCCGTAATACAAACTGAATTCCCTACGACGTGCGGTCTATTACGAAAAAAGTCCGATCGGTTGTACGAGGCGATGTATTTTATGGTGGAAGTGACGGATGGCAAAATTACGGACATACACACGTAACGTACCGCCACCAGCGTTCCGCTGGACCATGTCGGGAAGTCAAGAAACTCAGTTTCTTGCGAGGTTTTAAGGGCGAGTAGCCCTTAACGAGGTATGGAGCAGAGCTCCATAGATAAGCTATCAAACCCAACAAAACAAAGCTTTGCCTTGCGCCCCCACGCCGTTAGGCGTTATAGCGGGTTGAGGACAGTCGCCCTACAATGATCCCACAAGAAAAAGGTGAAAATTTCCACCCGAACAAACGCTTATATACTTGACAAAAGTTTCTTTTTCGTGTAAAATAGCCTATGGTAAAAATAAAAAAGGTATCAACACCGAAAAGGAGATAAAAAATCATGCAGAAAACCATTTGCAAAAAAGTTTACGACACGGAAACCTCTACGCTTATCAAGAAAGTGACGTTCGGCGCGTACGGCGACCCCGCGGGCTATGAAGAAAGCCTGTATCAGACGGAAGGCGGTCTGTTCTTCCTGTACACGAACGGCGGCGCAGACAGCAAGTATACAAAAGAAGACATCACCCGTATGAGCGCGGAAAAGAAAAACGCTTGGTTGAAAGACCACGAATAAACCAATCGTTTCATAAACATAAAACCAAAAGAAAATCCGAGGTGCCCAGCCCTCGGTTTTTTGTTTTGACTTTAAGACATGAAAAAAGACGCAATTTTTTATTGCGCCTTTTTTATACGACCGAAGCCGTTGTATATCAATATTTTTTGACCTTTACCGATTTGATCACGATGGGCTCGTTGGGCACGTCATACGCCACTCTGCCGTTGTGACCGCCGACGTACGCATCGTCCTCGTCAACGTAAAGATACGTTTCGGTTACGAAATCCTCCTCGTTCTCTTCATCGTCGCCGTAATTGTCTTCGATATACGTTTCGATCGCCTCCTGAAGCGCTTCAAGCACCTCCACGCTGTCGTCTTCAAGCGTCGCAAACGTACAATAATTGTCGCTACCACGCTCCGAAGAAAGTGCGATATAGAACAACGAAGTCGCACTGTTGTTCGCATATGCGCGGGACCCGATCTCGCCGTCCGATTTTACGACCGAAACGCGCGCGTCCGTATCCTT
>JBGVRF010000078.1:0-3722 GCA_045128175.1 Candidatus Scatosoma sp. | reverse complement strand
GTTTGATTTTCGTTTGCATGATCGTTTCCAATGCTTATTCGAACGGAATTTCGTCGTCCATGCTTTTTAACTCACTCTTGCGGGGCATGGGCGGTTCGGGTGCGCCGTAATCATCGTCGGGCGCTACGTATTCTTCGTCATCGTCCTCATAGCGCGCGGGCGTCGTACCAAACTGCGGCGGCTCTTCGTCGCGATTTTGATCGTCCACGTCCACGAATTTGGTGTATTCGCCGATGAATTTCAAAGATACACGGCCTTGTTCGCCGGCTCTGTGCTTCGCCAAAATAAGTTCCGCCGCGCCTTTTACAATCTTGCCCGAATCGATTTCTTCCTTGGTTGCGATGGCTTCGGGACGGCTGATGAACATTACGATGTCCGCGTCTTGTTCGATTGCGCCCGATTCACGAAGGTCGGAAAGCTGCGGCTCTTTTGACTGGATACGTCGGAGCTGCGAAAGCGCAATAACAGGCACGCTGAGTTCCTTCGCCATGATCTTCAGGTCACGCGTGATGGACGCGACCTCTTGCGTTCGGTTGTCCGAACCCGCAAGCTTGGAATCCCCGCCCGACATCAGCTGGATATAGTCGATCATGATCAGATCCACCCCGCCTGCGGTCGTCTTTAAGCGACGGCATTTAGAGAGTATCTCAGCGGGCGTTACCCGCGACGAATCGTCTATATAGATATTGCTCTTTTTCAACTGATCGCCCGCCAGCATCAGTTTTTTCCATTCCTTTGCCGACAGCTCGCCGGAGAGCGCGTTTTTCATACTGACGTTCGCATACGAACAGATCAGACGCTGTACGATCTCTTGTCGGGGCATTTCCAAGGAGAACACGGCACAGGTCTTGCCCGCGCGCAACGCTGCATTTTCCACGAGGTTCATCGCAAGCGACGTCTTACCCATACCGGGTCTTGCCGCAAGGACGATGAGCGCGCCCGGTTGCAACCCATTCGTCATCTTGTCCAACCGCTTAAACCCTGTCGGTATCCCCTTAAACGTATTAGGATCCGATTGCAGCATCTCGAATTTGTGCAAAACCTCCCCGACGATATCCCCATCGTTCATGCTCAACAGCGCGGAACGCTCCGACTGCTTGGAGATGTCATAAATACTCTTTTCCGCAAAAGCCAGCGAGGTCTTTTCGTCCGCGCTCTTCATCGAGGTCTCAATGATCTTTCGCGACGCGCGGATAAGCTTTCTGTTGATGCTGTCGCGCGCGATGATCTCGTAATACGATTTATAATTCGCCGCCGAAGGCGTGATCTGCGTCAACTCGGTCAGATAGACGATCCCACCCGCTTTTTCGATCTTTCCTTCGCTTTCCAGCTGATCGGAAACGGTGACGAGATCAACGGGTTTCCGATCGTTGAAAACCTGCTGCATCGCCCGCAGGATATATTTATGCGATTCTTGATAAAAATCCTCTTCCGACAGTTTTTCAACCAGCTCTGCCGCAATGTCGTTGTCGATGAGGAGACAACCTAAAAGCGCCATCTCCGCATCGCGGTTATAAGGCATGGTATTGATATCATTCGCCATAGATTTCGTCCTTTAAAGAGCCGGTTTTTTGCATTCAACGCATACCTGCCCCTTGCGTTTTATTTTTGCTGGAGTTTCAGACTTATCCTTACAGCAGCTTTTTAAATTCTGCCAGAGTATCTTTAAATTCTTCCATCGCCGCTTCAAAAGGCGCTTTCGTGGTGAGATCCACGCCCGCTTTTTTCAAAATGGACACGGGATCGGTACAGCCGCCTGAGGAAAGGAACGTGAAATAGTCCTTTACCGCCGTTTCGCCTTCCGTCAGAATACGCTTAACAATGGAGATCGCCGAGATGATACCCGTTGCGTATTTGTATACGTAGAAAGAGGTGTAGAAATGCGGGATACGCGCCCATTCGTACGCGATCTGTTCGTCGTGAATGATGCCGTCGCCGTAATACTCTTTATTTAATTGATAATATACCGCGTTAAGACTCTCTTTTGTCAGCGCCTCGCCCGCTTCCGCTTTCGCGTGCGCGATCTGCTCGAATTCCGCAAACTGCGTCTGGCGGAACAGCGTCGCGCGAATCATATCCATATAGTAGTTCAACAGGTATTTTTTAAGGTTTTTATCCTCGCTCTTTTTATAAAGATGTTTCAAGAGCAACACTTCGTTGACCGTACTGGCGATCTCTGCAAGGAAAATGGTGTAATCCGCTTTCGCATACGGTTGCGTTTCGTTGGATTTGTAGGTATGCAACGAATGTCCCATTTCGTGAGCGATCGTGAAGATGTCGTTGGTCGTTTCCTGATAATTGAGAAGTACGTAGGGATGGGTATCGTACACGCCCGCCGAATACGCGCCGCTACGTTTACCCTCGTTTTCGTAAACGTCGATCCAGCCTTCGTCTTTACCCTTGCGAAGCAAATCCTGATAATCTTTGCCGAGAGGTGCAAGACCTTCGATTACCAGCTCGTACGCATCTTCAAAAGGAAGCTTGATATCCGCGTCCTCCACCAAAGGCACGTAAATGTCGTACATATGCTGTTCGGCAAGCCCCGCCGCTTCTTTTCTGATCCTGATATAATCGTGCATTACGGGCAAAGCGCTGTGTACCGCTTCGATCAAGTTGTCGTACACCGCGGGATCGACGTCCTCGCCGTCCAAAGCCATCGCAAGGCTACTGTCGTAATTACGTACCGTTTTATAGAACACGTCCTTTTTTACGTTGCTGTAATAGGTCTGCGAGATTGCGTCAATGAGATTGATAAACGCCTGATAATATTTTTCAAACCACTCTTTTCTTTCCACAGCCGACCCAGTGTGTAACACTACGCCGTACATACCGTGGCTCATCTGCACCTGTTCGCCGTTAAAGCTCGCTTTCGGCAGGTTAAGATTTGCGTTATTGAGCATCGAGAACGTACCTTGAAAACCGCGCATAACGTCGGAAGCAAGCGTGAGCAACTTTTCTTCCCCTTCGCTCAAAACGTGCGCTTTGGACGCTACTATCTTTCTCAGCTTATACTCGTACGCCGCAAAATCCGGATCAGCTATAAACGACTGTAACTTTGTGTCGTCAAGCCCCGTCAGCTCGGGCTCTACAAACGCGAGCTCGGCAAAGATCTTCGAAATCAGCCCGCCGACCATTGCCTGCGCGGAGGTGTATTGGGAAACGCGGACGTCCTCGTCGTGATGGGTATGCGCATACAGATACAGCTTTTCCACTCTGCGCGAGATCGTATCGCTGAGCGAAAAACATTCCAACAACGTTTTTTTGTCGCCGAGCTTGCCTTTGAAAACGGAAAAATCATAATCGGAATATTCCGCCTCCACCGCTTTGAATTCTTTTTCCCACGCCTCGTCACTTTCGAAGATATCCGAAAGTTTCCACTTTTTGTTCTCGGGTATATTTTTTCTTTCCAACATAATCAAAAAAATCCTTCCTTTTTATTATTGAACGCATACCTGGTATGCGCATTTTATTTTTTAATTCTTGAAGCTGTGAATGGGCGCGGGGATATTTCCACCTCGATTGATAAGCCGCGACGAATCACAGTTATGCACGGGCATGATCGGCGCGCGGCCGAGCAAGCCGCCGAAGCTGACCTGATCGCCGACCGTCTTACCGGGGGCGGGAATGATACGCACCGCCGTCGTCTTGTTGTTGATCATACCGATCGCCGCTTCGTCGGCAATCATTGCCGCGATCGTCGTTGCGGGCGTATCGCCGGGGAT
>JBGVRF010000077.1:0-3777 GCA_045128175.1 Candidatus Scatosoma sp. | reverse complement strand
GTTTGTATTTTCAAGCAAAAAGGAAAGGTTTGAAGGATGAGGAAATGGCAGATGATATACAAGCGGGATTGGAGAAGCTCTATCCCGCTTCTTCCACGTTGCGGAAATATATTTTGGAAAAGATAGATAAAAAACAACGCAATATTTGGAAACGGATTAAGCGGTTTAAGCGCAAGGTAAATATGAACCAATGGACGCATTTTGTAACGTTTACGTGCGATCCGAGAAAGCATACGGAAGAAAGCTTTATGAAAAAGCTGCGCAAATGTTTATCTAATTTGCATACGCGCAGAGGCTGGAAATATATGGGTGTGTTTGAGTATGGCGAAGCAAACGGCGCAATTCATTTTCATGCGTTGATGTACATACCCAAAGGAGAGATGATAGGAGAACTAGTAAAGAAGCGCCAACACAGTAAAAAACGAAATGGGATGTATACCAGGTATGGGAATACGTTCTTTGATGAGGCGTTTGGAATGTCGGATTTTCAGGAAGTAAATCCTATATTATTAAAACGTGGGGGAACTTCGAGATACTTGGTGAAGTACATAACGAAGAGCGGAGAGAAGGCATTGTATAGCAAGGGGTTGCCCTCGGAAATTGTAAGAGACCTTAGTGACAACGATATAGTAGGAAGTTATTTGGATTTTGTGACAAAGTACGTACTTTGGAGTGATGTTTTGGATTGGGAAAGAGATATAAAAGATTATGGAAAGAAGAAAAAGGAAATTAAAGGACAACGCAGGCTCGTATAACGAGAGTTGCGAATGTGGCAGCGCCAGTACGAAGGTGGTACGTGGCGTATTTTGGCGTACAGAATTTTGCGAAAAACCTTAAAGAGAGTTCCGAAAAAAAGAAAACGGTGGTATTTCGCAAGCGGATCAGCGCGAAAACCACCGTTTTTTTCGGTCTTTAAGTCGGTAAATCGGTCGAAAAAAAGAAACGACACCTTGACCGCGCGCCGCAGGCGCGCGCTCGTATAGTCAAGGTGTCGTGTGTTACTCGTATAAGATACGTGTGTGACGTTTAAGGATTTTATATATTATTTATTGAAAGGGTTTTTCTTATAATACGCGCGATAGAGAGCGTTTAAGTTTCTTGCTGAAATATTGATAGATTGTGGGCTTAAGAAATGGGAAAATTCAAACATAATGTATTTGCTTACGTAGGGTTTTACCTTTTCAATTTTTCGCTTCATTACGTCGAAAGATACGGTAGCAAAAACGTTCGCCTTATCTCTGTCCATGCCTTCGATGTTGTCCCAAAGCTCGATGCCGTACTTATCGCAGATCTTCTTTGCCGCCTCGAAATATTCTTCCATTTGCTCAAACGGAGCGGAGCCATCTTGGAAGGCGCAAATATCGATATTCTGCCCGCTGCACGCAAATATCTTGTCCCACTCTTCATATGTTTGTTGCGGGGAAAGGGCGTTTTCCTTGACCATTACGCTCGACAGGAAAAACGGACTGATCAAAACGGGCTTTTCGGGCGTTTTTTGCTTGCAAAGCCGACCGAGTTCCGAAAATACCTCGGTCACGTTAAAAACGTTATTTCCGACTTCGTGTGGGATGTACCAGCCCTTGAAGGATGGAATGTGCCCGTATCTATCCACGACTTCGTCGATAAAGATCTCGTTTTTTTCAATTTCCGTTTTTGCGTCTCCATCGCTCCAAGTAAGGTTGGATATGTACAGTCCGATAAAAACGTTCATCCTTCGTTTTTGCGCTTCTTTCAAAATGAACCCGGCAAAATCGTCGTCAGCGTCCTTCAGATGCGGGAAATTTTTGGACGGAAAAATAGCTTTATTATAAAAACCGCCTCGAATAAATATCACGGTGTCTATTCCTACAGCTTTCATATGATCCAAATCTTTTGCCCATTGCTTGCGTGACCAGTTAGAAGAAGGGATATCGTATGTAATCTCATCAATGAACGTTCCCGAAATAGGATAATTTTTTTTCATTTTACACTCCTTGTTGTTTTGTCCTATGAATAATTATAGACTAAAAAATAAATGTTGTAAATAAATAAGAGGAAAGTTTATTTATCCTTTTTTGACATATAATTTGTTATTTTTTTATCGAGACCAAATAGGTCATAATATGTTAAATATTGCGTATTTTTTTGCTATTGCAAATCAAAAAAACACGATTTAAACTTAATTATAGGAAATTAATATTATTGAAGGAGGACTTATGAAAAAAATTCTCATGGCAATTTTGGGCGTTGCGTTGGCGTTGCAACTGGTGATTCCGTTACGCACTTCCTTACAGGTTTCCGCCGAACCCGAAAGCGCTATAAACGTATATTCAACCAATAGTGGGCTCATCTCTCCGCCTACGGTGGTTATGGAATACAACGACGGAGATGATATTTCCGTATTTGAAGGAACTGTGTCGTCAAAGCTCGTTCGTCCTGCCACCATAATCGTGGAAGTGGACGAAGATTTCAACGTATTAAGTAGCGGGGAAAAGGTTGCTTACGATGAATTTAGGCTTACTTACATAAAATCCAAGATGATACCCGCGGTAAGAGTCGAAAGCGAAGGGGCAGCAGATGCGTTGATCGCGTATTTGTCCACCCGTGGTTACGATTTTATCGATTTTGCCGTGGTATCCACCGATCCCGCCCTCGTTAAAAAGGTGCGGGACGACCGCCCCAGTATTCGTGGAATCCTCGATTATTCGAAATCGGATATATCCGAGAAAACGGCGGGTAGTATCGCCAACGAAGCGAACGCAAATAAAGCGATCACTGTGATCTTCGACCTTTCGCAAATAGACGCGGAGTTCGTGTTTGACGTGCAGGCAAGGTTCAAATCCGTTTGGGTGCAGCAATCCGTCAAAACGAAGCACGATGTATATCGCGCGCTTGCTAGCGGGGCGGCGGGTATCGTTTCGGACAACTACGCCGAGATCTACGATACCTATCTTTCCATAGAGGACAGCACGCTTTCGCGCGGCTTTTACGGCATTGGACACAGAGGCTTGCCTAACGTTGCGGGAGAAAATACTTTGGAGGGTATGATCGCCGCATACGAGGCGGGGGCGACGCATTTCGAGATCGATACGAAGGTGTGTAAAAGCGGCGAGATCGTGATCATGCACGACGACGGACTGTCTACAACGACCAACGGCACGGGCAACGTATACGATATGACTTTGAGTGAGATCCGCCAATATCAGGTCGTGAAAAATTCGGACGGAAAATCAGTCGAACCTTGTCAGATCCCTACGTTAGAGGACGTTTTCCAATATTTCAAGGGTAAGGACGTGGTGATCGTCGTCGAAACCAAAAATGCGCAGTTGCATTATCCCGGGCTTTTTGCGGAACTCGTGGAAAAATACGACATCGCCGATCAGGTAGTTGCCATCGGCTTTGGGTTGACCGAGCTCGGACTTGTCAGAGATCAAGCGCCCGAGATCCCGACCGCCAATTTAAACGGTACGACGAAAGCGGACTTTCTTATCTATATGGCGCAGGTAAACGCGCTGAATACGGCGATGAATCCCGCCAAGAGCGGATTCGTTACCGATAGCTGGCTGTTCAGAAATAGCTTGGCGAGAGGGTATTTGCCTTATTGCTGGACGTTTACGACCGAAAGCGAAAACGAAGGCGCGGTTGCGAGAGGCTGCGTGGGTATTACGTCCGATTGCGTAGATACCCTTGGCGGATACGCGAAAAAGGTATTGACGGCGTCGCTTACCATAAACGGCTTTGATAAACTGAGTGAAGCTTTTGAGATAAACGTGGAAACGTACGCGGGCGCACAGGAAA
>JBGVRF010000076.1:0-10839 GCA_045128175.1 Candidatus Scatosoma sp. | reverse complement strand
AACGCCGAAGGCGTATCAGCGCAAGCGGAGCTTGCTTATAAAGGTACGGTATGCGGGGCGTTGCCCCTGCACCCCACAAGAGGCAATGCCTCTTGACTCCGGGTTGGGGTCAGACGTCGAGGTCGGTGACCAGCGAAGCGTTTTCTTCGATGAATTTTCTTCTCAGCTCGGGATTCTCGCCCATCAGCATCGAGAACATCTGGTCCGCCTCCGCCGCGTCCTGCATCGTTACGCGGATCAGCGTTCGCGTCGCAGGGTTCATCGTCGTGTCCCAAAGCTGCTCTTTACTCATTTCACCCAAGCCTTTATAACGCTGGTATTCGATTTTTCCCGTCGCGTTTTTGTCGTATTCGATCTTCTCTTCTTCCGAATACAAATAATCGTCGTGACCTTTAAAGCTCGCCTTGTAAAGAGGCGGTTTCGCCGCGTATACGTGACCGTGTTCGATCAAGGGTCGCATATAACGGAACAGGAAGGTGTATAAAAGAATACGGATATGCGCACCGTCGACGTCGGCATCGGTCATTGAAATGATACGGTCGTATCTGAGCTTGCTTTCGTCGAAATCGTCCAAAATACCGCACCCGAACGCCGTGATCATCGATTTGATCTCTTCGTTTTCCAAAACGCGGTTCAGACGTACCTTTTCTACGTTCAGGATCTTGCCTCGAAGGGGCAGTATCGCCTGGAACCGTCTGTCACGGCCCTGCTTTGCTGTACCGCCTGCCGAGTCACCCTCGACGATGTAGATCTCGCACAGCTCGCTACGTCTGTCCGAACAGTCCGCCAGCTTGCCGGGCAGGGTCGTCGATTCGAGGATACCCTTTCTTCTCGTCAGCTCTCTTGCCGCTCTCGCCGCGTCGCGCGCCTTCTGCGCCGTGATACAACGCAATACAAGCTCTTTCGTGATCGCGGGGTTCTCTTCGAGGAAGGTCGACATATGTTCGGTCACGCATTTGTTCACAAACGCGCGGATGGTGCTGTTGTTCAGCTTGTCCTTCGTCTGCGATTCGAATTGCGCGTCTACCAGCTTGACGGACACCACCGCCGTGATGCCTTCGCGTACGTCCTCGCCCTTGAGGGAGTCATTTTCTTTTAATATATTGAGCTTTTTACCCGCTTCATTGATGACCTTCGTCAGCGCCGCCTTCAAGCCCTCTACGTGCGTACCGCCGTCGATCGTGCGGACGTTGTTCGCGTAGCTGTAAATGACTTCGTTATACGTTTCGTTGTATTGGATCGCCACTTCGCAAACGGTGTCCCCGTCCTGTTCTTCAAAGTAGACGGGCGCGGGGAAAAGTAGCTCGTCGCGGCTCTTGTTCAGCTCCTCGACGAACGAGCAGATACCGCCTTCATAGCAGAAGGATTTTTGTCTTTCCTGCCCTGCGCGCTTGTCCTCGAGGGAGATACGCAGCCCTTTGTTAAGGTATGCCAGCTCGCGCAGTCTGCCTTCCAAACGTTCGAAATCGAAGATCGTCGTTTCGAAGATGTCCGCGTCGGGCATGAAGGTGACCTTCGTACCCATTTCGTCCGTTTCCCCGACGACCTGCACGCTGCGCTGGGGCACGCCGCGATTGTAGACCTGTTTGAAGATCTTGCCTTCGTGGCGAACCTCCGCTTCCAGCCATTCGGACAAAGCGTTTACCGCCTTGACGCCGACTCCGTGCAGACCGCTGGACACTTTATAGCCCGAATCGCCGCCGAATTTACCGCCTGCGTTGACCTTCGTGAATACGACCTCCAACGTGGAGATGCCTTCCTTGGGATGGATATCCGTGGGGATACCGCGTCCGTTGTCCTGCACCGAACAACTGCCGTCGTCGTTGATCGTCACTTCGATATGGGTACAATACCCTGCCAACGCTTCGTCGATCGAGTTGTCCACTACTTCGTGGACAAGGTGATGCAGACCCTTCGCGTCCGTGGAAGAAATGTACATACCCGGACGTTTTCTGATGTGTTCGAGACCGTCGAGGACCTGTATTTGTTCGGCGCCGTATTCGGCTTCGATTTTTTCTGCCATGTTTTATGCTCCCGTTTCGCTTCCCTTTTTTATAAAAAAGGGAAATCGTTATTTTTCACCTATATTATACCATAATTTTTCGAAAAAGTACAGTGTTTGAAAGCGAAAAGTTCGGTTTATTTTTCCGTTTTTTGTTATCTTTCCGGTCATTTTTTGTTTTGGGCGTTTTTTTTCCTCTTTTTTTCGTCTTTTTCCGCGAGGCAAGTATTTCTATCAACGTAAAAAACAGGCGTGAAATACGCCCGTTTTCGTTGCGAAAATTATTTGTATGCTTTCAAGGTGTTGAGCGATATCGAAACGGATAAGATGGATGCGATTCCTTTTCTTAAGATCCGCTCCAAATCTCTTTCGCGATGTCCAAGATCTCCTCTTTCGTCTGCGCGCGGAACAGCCGTTCTTTGTACGCCGCCGCGCCGCGTATGCCTTTGACGTAGAACGCCGCCATTTTGCGCATAAATACCACGACGAATCGTTCGTCGCATACCTGCCCCGTCCATTTTAACTGTTTTTCGAACATTTCCAAGCGGCTGTCTTTGGGTGTTTCCGTCAGTTCGCAGAAGATCTGCGGGTCGAAAAGTGCCGCCCGCGCCACCATGATCCCGTCTGCGCCCGTTTCGTTCATCAGCGTTTCCGCGTCCACGTTGGAAAATACCCCACCGTTGGCGATCACGGGGATATCTACCGCTTTTTTCGCCGCCGCGATCTCTTTAAAATTTACGTCACCCGCGTAAATTTTGTCCTTTGTTCTGCCGTGAATGGTGATTAAACTCGCACCTGCCCCCTCCATTCGCTTGGCGAACTCGGCAGTGACGAGTTTTTGCGCGTTGATACCGATACGGAATTTGACAGTGACGGTCTTGCCGCTTTTGACGCATTCCTTGACAATATTTTCCGCCAAAACGGGATTTTCAAGTAAGGCGCTACCCTCGCCGTTTTTGTAGATCTTGGGTACGGGACAGCCCATATTGATGTCGACGATGGGAAAGGGCTGTAATTTTTCATGCTCGCACGCCATACGCATGATTGTAGGGTCGTTGCCGAAAATCTGCGCGGCGGCTACACCCTCGTTTTCGTCGGTATAGAGCAGCTCCTGCGTGTTTTCACTGCCGTATTTGAGACCCTTTGCGCTGACCATTTCGGTATAGCATAATCCCGCGCCGTACGTATGGCAAAGCCGACGGAAGGCATAGTTGGTATACCCCGCCAGCGGCGCTAAAAATACGTTGTTCCGAACAGTGACGTTTCCGATCGTTATGGGATGTAAACGCATACCTGGGTGCCTCCTTTTTGTCTGGATTTTTATATAATTAATCAGTGTTTACTCAAAGGGAAGCCTTATAAATCAGCCATAATGCAACGGTATGTTGCTAATTCATTTTTTCAAGCTCTCTTTTGCTTGGACATAATATCTGTCCCACTCTGTTTCGGAAAGCTCGGTGACCGTTTTGCCGTCGGCGAGCGCCAACGCTTCCGCTTTCGTGAATCGCGCAGCAAACCGTTCGACGCTCTCTTTCAATGCCTTTTCGCAATCGCAACCCGCCTTTCTGCCTACGTTCACAGCCGCAAACAGCACGTCGCCCAGCTCCTTCTCCGTTTCAACGGCGTTTCCGTCCGCGCGCGCGGATAAAAATTCGTTCAATTCCTCTTTCAGGCGTTCTGTCGCCGCTTCCACAGACGCGAAATCCATGCCCGCTTTGGACGCCCGTTTGCCTACCTTTTGCGCGCGCATCGCTGCGGGAAAGCACTTCGGAACGTCGTTTACCGAATCCGCAAACGTGACCTGGTGTTTTTCCGTCATTTTGTTCTTTTCCCACACCGACAACGCGCCCCCCTCGTCTTTCGCTTTGTCTTCACCGAATACATGGGTATGCCGTGTGATGAGTTTATGACAGATCCCCGTCAAAACGTCGGTAAGGTCGAACGCCCCCGTTTCTTCCTTTAAAACGGCGTGGAACACTGCCTGCAACAGAATATCGCCCGTTTCCTCCAATATTTTATCGTCGTCGTTCGCGTCGATCGCGTCTACCAACTCGTATGCCTCCTCGACGACGGACATTTTGATCGAATCGTTCGTTTGCATTCTGTCCCACGGACAACCGTCGGGGCGACGCAGACGGACGATGATCTCTTTCAAGTCCTCGATCGTGAAGCGGGTCTTGTCAAGGAGTTCGATCTCCTCGATCGCAACGGCGGATGTATAATCATAGCTTTTTTGGCGATCTAGCTCGAACAGGGGAATCTTTTTCGCTCTGCCGTTCAAAACGTATTTTACCGTCGTTTCTTCGCCGAACAGATGGCCGAGCAGCAGCTTGATATCGCTTGCCAGCGCGCGATCGTCCACGTCGTAGACGATGAGGGGCAAAGCAAGATTGCCCTTGGTCGCCTTTTCTGACAGTTCGTATGCGGAAACGGTGGTAAAGGAACAGCTTTTAAAGCCAGCGGCGTTTGCGATCGCCGTGGTTTTGGAAACGCCGTTGACGAGAACGAGTTTGCCGCGCGTACGCTTGAAAAGCGCCTTGACGGAGTTATCCTCCGCGCAGTCGCCGTCTACGAGGTACACGGCATTATCGCCACTGTCCGTCACTGCTTTGGCGAGATTTTTGGAGAGTGTTGCAAAATTGCGACTGCTTTCGTATATCCCGTCCAGACAACGGTGGGGGATGCCGAGCTCCTTAACCGTTTCGTACGATCTCGTGTTAGCGGTGCGGACGAGGATGGGCGCGCCCGCTTTCGCCGCTTGCAAAACGATCTCCTCGCCGCGACGGGTAAGATCCCCTTTTTCTACGCCTAAACCGATTACTGTGATCATCTTTTGTTTCTCCTTTTTTGAAAGGCAACGTACCGTTGCGTCATGTTTGGAAGTCAAGGAACTCAGTTCCTTGCGGGTGTGGGCAGAGCCCACGAAGAAAGCCCTAAGAAAGCAAGGTTTTGCCTTGCGTGTTGTCTCGCGAAGCGAGTAACGCCGAAGGCGTATCAGCGCAAGCGGAGCTTGCTTATAAAGAGTACGGTATGCGGGGCGTTGCCCCTGCACCCCACAAGAGGCAATGCCTCTTGACTCCGAATATAATTACTTTTTCTTATTCGCTACCCTTAAATTATACAACAAATTCAGCAAAAACGCAACCAAATAGCAAACGTTTGTCGCATGGGCGAGCCCGAAAACAGAAATTTGCGGGTTTTGAAGCAATACCACGTACACCGCCGTTTTCACCGTCACGGCGATCAGCATGGACAGCGCCGCGTATTGCGGTTTTCCTTGTGCGGTCAAGCACGCCGATAACGTTTGTACAAGCGACAGAGTCAGCGCGCTTATCGAAAAGATTTTCACCAATCCGATCAACGTTTGCAGTTCTTCCCCTTGCAGACTTCGAAAAATGATCTTCGCCGCGGGCTCGGCAAAGAAATACAGCCCCAGTGCGGACGGCGCGGCGATCGCCAACGTGATCAGAAGGGAAAAGAGAATTCGTTTTCGCGTATCCTTTGCGTTTGACGGACTGTTTTTAGCGGTAGCGGCGGCAACGGCGGGAACGCTGGCGGCCGCTATGCCGTAGCATACGGATACGGGCAGATTGACGATCGTCACCGCACCGCCCGAAAACAATCCGAATAAGGACACGGGATCGGCGGCGTATCCACCCAAAAGACGGGGGACCAGTACGCTGTCGAGCAACCCCGAGAGAGGGAGCAATATCGAGCTGAGGGTGACGGGAATACTCAGTTTCAAGACGGATCTCATCGCGACCCTGCCCCCCTCTTTTTTTTGTAGGGTGGGGGCAGGTACGCGTTTAAAAAGTATCCACATAACGAGCAACGCGATGGCTTCGGAAATAGACACTGCAAGCAATAGGAAAACCACCGCTTTTTGGACGTTCGACCTATACAGGTATGCGAACAACAATCCGAAGCCCACTTTAACGATCTGTTCTGTGACTTCCGAAACGGCGGTGGGGAACATCTGATTTCTGCCTTGGAACCAGCCTCGGAATACGGAGATAGCAGACACGAGCAACACTGCGGGCGCGAGCACGAAATAGCCGCCCAAAACCTCTTCCGCGCCTTGCGCTTTGGCGAGGATTGGCGCAAGCGCCGCCATCAGTAGAGTTCCGCCCGTTCCAATAAGCAAAAACAGCTTTATGGACGTTTTGAATACGGGTTTATCCGATTCCCCTTTTTCCAGGCGTTCGGCGGTGAGTTTTGCGATCGACGACGGAATGCCCGTTGCCGAGATCGTGAGCAGTAGGCAATAAACGGGATAGACGAGCTGATATAGCCCCAATCCATGTCCGCCGATGAGGTTGGTGAGCGGGATCCGATAGATCGCGCCGACGATTTTTGCAATAAAACCGCCTGCGGCGATCCATGCCGCGCCTTTTAAAAATCTGAGCTTTGCGTATTTGGGTTGTTTTTTTGGCGTTGCGTTTTCCATATTTTCTCCTTTCATAAGATATGTTTTATCGATACGCCTAGATCGACGATAAGCGCCAGCAAAAGTATTATCGCAAGGACGCTTGAAAGTCCACGCGGGAGTTTTCCAAACAGGCGTTTGAGCGGTGAAAAAACAAATTTCATAAAAAAGAAGATCAACACCGCCCAAGCCAGCGAAACAGGTAGACAGACGTAGCCGTCGAGATTCATGGGCAGATCGTCATAGCTCCAAAGCCATACGTGAAAGACTTTGTCGAAAAACAGCGCTACGAAAAGCTCTGCTGCGGACGGGATCAAAAAGGCGAAAAGCAGGTACAACGCATACCTGCCCCCCTTGTTTTCGATTTTTTGCAGTATCCCGCGCGGCTCGTCGGGAGTACCGAGCAGAAAATATGCCGCGATCAGCGAACAGCCGTAGATAGGGCATAAGGGCATACTCAAAAAGCCGCGGTCGTGCCATTTTCCCGTCGTGATCCGCAGCAGACAGGTTTCAAATGCCCAGCCCAGGAAAGACAGCGCCATTGTCAGCAAAAAATAACGGCTGAGCCCGAACCGTTCCTGTTCGCTTTGCCCGCCGTGCGGATCTTTTACCGTTGATTTTTTCATATCCTTCCCCTCTTACGCTTGTTTGGTTACAGTTTGCGAAAAAAGGCGGGATTTATACGCTTGAAGGCGTGAGGAGCAAGCAAAGCTTGCTTAAAGGGTGGCTTATTTTCGTGGGCTCCGCCCACACCTGCAAGGAACTGAGTCCCTTGACCTCCGACACGATATAGTAAAAAACGTTCTGAAAAGCAACGCAGCTCGGTAGGAACAAAGCTCTTTTCCTCACCAACGAAAGATAGAAAGACATGGTCCAGTGGAACGTTGACGGGCATACCATGTCTGCGTTCACGTATAAAAATATAAAAAGACAGGACGTTATCATAACGCCCTGCCTCCAAAACTATGAACAAAAATTAGTGTGAGCTTATTTTTCCTTGCTGTGGAAAATGAGTCCGATCATACCGGGGCCGCAATGCGCGCCGATAACGGGTCCGACGGGTTGCATAACGATATCCAGATCCCCGAATTCCGCGCGGATGGACTCCACAAATCCTTCCGCTTCCTTTTCACAGTCCGCCTGTACAACGAAGACTTTATATTTATCCAACTCGCTGCCTTTCGTCTTCATATATTTTATCAAGGCAGACAAAGCTTTTTTGAAGCCTTTTTCCTTTGCGATATTGAGAATCTTCCCTTCTTCGTTGAAATACAGAATGGGCTTTATTCCCAAGAGATTGCCGACGACCTTTGACACGCCGGAAACTCTGCCGCCGCGATGCAAATAGGTCAGATCGTTGACGACGAAATAGGTCGCCGTATGTTCAATGAGGTCGTCCAGGTATGCGTCCAACTCGTCCATGGTAGCCCCTTCTTTATATTTCAGAGCCCCGTAATAGGTGACCATACCGCTGCCGAGAGAGATAAGCTTGCTGTCTTTAAAACGGATCTCTCGATCGGGATATTTCTCTTTCAACTGCGCGATGACGTTCTTCATTGCATTGAAAGTACCGCTCATCTGATGGGAGAACGTGATGTAATAGATATCCTCGCCTCGCGCAAGGATGGGCTCGAAATATTCGGTATACGCGTATTCGTTCAACGCCGCCGTTTTAGGCGTTGCGCCTTCCCGCATCTTATCGAAAAACGCCTTGAAATCGGTATTCTCCCCCATATCGTAGAAATACTCTTTATCGTCGATAATATAGGGCATCCGAATAACGTTCAAGCCAAGTTCTTTTACGGTCGTATGCCACAGTTCGCAGTTTGAATCGCAAAATAATTGATACATAATTATTTCTCCTGTTATTTTTTAGTCTTACTGCTCATTTTGCGCATTTTGCGCATTTTTCACTTTGTCATTATCCAACAACGCAAAAGAGAATTCACCCGTGAGAGCAAGCTTGCCTGCGTTTTTTCCTTCCGCTTTCATAAAATAGAAGGGACCGATCGAACGGATAAACGTGCAGGTGATCTCTATCGTGTCTCCCACGTGTACGGGAGCTTTGAATTTCACGTTGTTCATGCCCGCATAGAGCGTTGTTTTTCCCTTTACCTTGTCGGCCATCAACAGACAGGAGCATTGTGCTGCGATCTCGCATAAAATGACGCCGGGTACAATGGGGTTGCCGGGAAAATGTCCCTGCAAAAAGAATTCGTCGCCACGGACGGTGTAACTGCCCGTCACCGTTCCGTCTTCATTTGTATGCACTTCGTCTACGAGCAACATCGGCTCTCTGTGGGGTAGAATTTCTTTAATCTCGTTTCTGGTCATTTTTTAGGTAAAGCAAACTCCTTATTATACGCGGCGTCTCGCGCCGTGAATATCATTGTTTAATTATATGCAACGGGACGCCGCATTTTTCAATATCGCTTCCGCTTCGGTCACGATCTCTTCGACGATTTCCGCGCAAGACTGTTCTTTATTGACCAGCCCCGCGACCTGTCCGCAGAGGAAGGACCCGTTTTCCCAATCCCCCTCCTGCACGGCTTTGCGCAATGCGCCCGTACCGAACGAGGTCAGCTCTTCATCCGTGCTCGTCGGGTCTTTTTCCCGTTCCGCAAACAGCGTCGTAAACGGATTTTTCAACGCGCGCGCAGGATGCCCGATTCGTCTGCCGTTTACCACCGTGCCGCCGTCGTTGGCTTTCAGCACTTTGTCTTTATAGGTTTGGTGTACGTTACATTCCTTCGCGACCAAAAACCGAGTGCCGAGCTGCGCGCCCTCTGCGCCCAACATAAACGCTGCCGCCAACCCTCTGCCGTCCGCAATGCCGCCCGCCGCGATTACGGGAATATCCACCGCGTCCACGACCTGCGGAACAAGAGGCATCGTGTTCGCCTCGCCGATGTGTCCGCCCGATTCGCCGCCTTCCGCAATGACTGCCGTCGCACCGCGCTTTGCAACCATTTTCGCCAGTGCCACCGACGCGACCACGGGGATCACCTTCACGCCCGCGTCGATCCACTTTTTGATATAGGGCAAGGGATTGCCCGCACCCGTCGTCACGACAGGAACTTTTTCTTCGACAATGATTTCCGCCACTTCCGCGGTGAACGGACTCATCAACATGACGTTTACGCCGAAAGGTTTATCCGTTTTACTGCGAAGCTTTCCGATCTCTGCGCGGAGCTGCTCGCCGTTCATATTCATACCGGCGATGATGCCAAGCCCGCCCGCTTCGGAGACCGCAGCCGCCAGGTCTGCGTCCGCGACCCAAGCCATACCGCCTTGAAAAATAGGATATCGGATCCCCAAAAGCTCGCAAATTTTACTCTTGATCATATCGACCTCGTTACGGCGCGATCTTGCGCCGAAAAAATTTTATTCACTTTTTAATGCCTTCCAACAGAATACGGAAACTGTATCGGAATTGCCCGACGGCCTCTTCCTTGCTCAGCCGCATGACGGCGTCGGCGTTGTAGCCGCGACAAAAACACCAAATCGCATAGCCCAAAACGTCGTCGTCCACGTCCTTGATCAGTCCGTGCGCTTTCGCGTAAGAAAACAGCTTTTTGATCTGCTGCAGATACCATTCGTAATTGCTTTGCGAAAGGGAATCCGTTTCAAAAACGTATTGATTGAAATGCTTTTTCACGTCATAGGACGCGATAAGACACTTGGTGACGACGTTGGTGACGTAATCGAAAAAATCCTCTTTTTCGTCATAGCGCGCAAGCAAAGGCTCGCGCATCTTGAGAACCATTTTTGCATACACGGCGGAAAGAACTTCGTCGAGGTTGTGGAACCGATTGTAAAACACACGGTTGCTCACGCCGAGCTCGTTTAAAATTTTTCGCACGGTGACGGCGTTTGCCCCGTCCGTCAGCGCGATCTTTTCCGCTACCGTGATGATCTTTTCAGACATCGCGTCCTGAATAAGCCCGTTTTTTGTCGCCAAAGCGCTTTCTCCTACGTCGTTCAGCACACACTGTGCTCATTTTATCGAATTCATTATACACAATTTTGCAGTGGTTGTCAACTGTTTTGGGGATATTTTCCGTTTTCCTCCCTCCGTTTTTACCGCAAAAAAAATAAAAGAAGCTCGAAAGCTTCTTTTATTGTTGATAAAGATATTTTTAAATGTTGTCACAATGTACCGCTTTTTGTTATACCGACCGAGCGAAGCGAGTGGAGTGTATCTCGTTTTTTAATAATGCCAAAACCTGTTTGTTATGGAAGCAATTCTTCTATTAAAGTAAACAGTGCTTCCTGAGAAGCTAAAGCTTCTACTTGCATGTAGTAAGTAAAATTTTTATATATTAATTTCGTATAACTAGTTTTCCCAAAACTTAAAACAATATCTATTTGTTGGATTGTTGTTTTATTGATACAATGCTCATCAAAAGCT
>JBGVRF010000075.1:0-3885 GCA_045128175.1 Candidatus Scatosoma sp. | reverse complement strand
CACAGTCCATCGACGAGCCGCCGCCGAAAGCGATCAATCCTTCACACCCGTTTTCGATATATGATTTCCTCGCTTCTTCCACGTTTGCGACAGTGGGATTTGCTCGCGTTTTATCATACACCGTAAGTTTTATTCCGTTTTCTTTTAATAACCTTTCAAGCGACTCCGTAAGCCCTGCCGAGCGAATACCCGAATCAGTTATCAACATAACGGAATGGATTTTTTTATTTTGTAAAATTTTGATTATATCATGTTGATCTTCAAAAACTTCGGGTTCTCGGTAAGGCAAAAAAGGCAATGCCAACCGAAACAACGTTTGAAAGATACGACAATATATTTTTTTAAAACGTTCATTCTTTTTCCTTTCGAAAATTTTCAAAGTAATGTTTTCATGTAGGTAATAAAATCGTCAAAATTGCCGTGCGGATAAACGGAAACGTCCTTATTGTATTTATTAATAAGACAATCGGTAAGCAAAAATACCTTCATACCCAATTTTTCAGCAACCATATCTTCGTCCACGTCGTTCCCGACCATTATGCACTCTTTCGGGGATACGCCCAATTTATGCGTAATATCTAAATAATAATTAAGATTCGGTTTACAATATCTCGAATTTTCATAGGTCGTAAACAGTTCGAAGTCCGTTTCGGAAAGTCCTGCCCACGTCATACGTTTTTTCGTTGCGATCGCAGGGAATATCGGGTTGGTTGCAAGCGCCGTTCGCAGACCAAATGATTTTACCGTTAAAATTGTATCCAATGCCTTTGGATTATAACCGCAGGAAGATCGAACTTTATCGAAATCCTCACGGTAAAACGCATCGAAATACGGTTCATCCAAACGAGCGCCCTCTCCGTAAATTGTTTCAAACGTACCCCAAAACGCTCCTTCGTTCGTCTTTTCGCCATTATTCTTTATCATTGCACCCGTGCCCGCCCAAATAGATTGGATGAGTTTTTCGGATTCATAACCGTGAGGGGCAAGCTTTTTTGCTATACCGCCGAAATACGCTTTGACGAAAATATCCTGATCCATAGGTAGCAAAGTTCCGTCCAAATCGAATAAAACAACTTTCGTTTCCATATTATCCTCCATATCTCTTGCAAATTTTTTCAAGGTTACCACAAATAAGGGATAAGGTTTGATAAAAAATCGTTCGGCTTTCTTCCGTCAAACCGTCGCTCGCTTCTTCTAATATCCTGTCTATCTTTCCGGCTATGCTCTTTCCTACCGTTATACCTTTTTCCGTTAAGAAAAGTGCGGTTTGATATCTTTTTTGCGCCGTCGATTCGCAATAAATATATCCCTCGCTTTCTAAATGCTTGACCGCACGGGAGATATTTGCCTTATCCTCTCCACACAGGTCGCAAAGCTCTTTTGCCGTAAACGTATTCGCCTTATATAAGTAATAAAGACAGGAAACGTGCGAACTTTTTAAATTAAATTCCGACATTTCTTCCGTCTTTATTTTGTAAATACATCTACTTACTTTTGCAATCAATATCGTAAACATTTCAAAGCGCGCTTTCATAATACACCTCGCCTGTTGTAATTACAACAAATATATTATATCATCAGCTTGTTGTAATGTCAACAAGATTTGTTGCATTATACAATTTTTTACCAAATAAAACTATGGGGGAATTATTTTATTTAAACTTTTTTCGTTTTATGCTATACTATTAGGAAAGGTGTTTAAATTTGCTATAAATTGCCCCGAAAACAGTGAAGAAAATCACGAAAGGGCGAATTACTCCGCATACGCAAAATCGACAAGCTTCTGCCGAAACTTGTCGATTTTTTGCTTATTACCTTTTCGCTCTTTGCTTTTCACTGATCTATTGTCAGAAGTAATAGGTAGAATTTCACGTTTATGATTCGATGATTTCACCGCAGGCGATCTTTACGCCAGAATTTCCCGCAGGCTGCGTCGTAAAATCGTCAGGCGAAGAATGTATGATCACCGTCCTGCCGACGATCTCCTTCACCCTGAAACGATTCGTTAAAAACGCAGAAAACGCATATCCGTTTACTCCGAACAAGGGCGGCATATCCCCCGCGTGATACGGATGCGGACAATCGTGCGGATCATAATGCGTTCCCACGTTCAAAAACGGATCTGCCGCATTACCCGTACATTCCCTTCCTTCGTGAATATGAAACCCGAAGACCGGGCTTCTGCACACGCCGCGAGGCGACGGTAGACCGCTTATCTCCGCCACTACGACCACGCCGCGCGCCGTCTGATAAAACCGTACACCCCCCGAAATATCGAGATTTTTTCCATTTCCGAGCACTCGAGCCCACGCCTGCGGACGTTGCCGCAAAAGCACTGCAAGATCGATACCGTTATTATTTCCGATCATATTTATACCTCCCCTCTTTATAAGATATGCATTCATGCCCTTTAAGGTGCGTGCCATCATAATATCCCGACATATGCGCATACTGTCAAAGAGGTGATAAAAAATGAATTCGATATGGACGGAAACGACGCAGCCGCCCCGTTTTGACGCGCTGCGAGAAGATATAAAAACGGACGTGCTCATCATCGGCGGAGGGTTGTCGGGTCTGCTCTGCGCGCATATGCTTGACAAAACAGGCGTGGACTACGCGTTGGTAGAAGCGGAAACGATTTGCAACGGAATCACAAAAAACACGACGGCGAAAATAACCTCGCAGCACGGTTTGCTCTATCATAAGCTGCTTAAAAGGTTCGGCGCGGAAAAAGCAAAACTGTATTTGGAAGCGAATCAGGCCGCCGTAAAAAAATATTCGGAATTATGCAAAACCATCGATTGCGATTTCGAAAAAAAAGACTCATTCGTATATTCGACAGACGATCCGCGTGTTATCGAAAAAGAGTTGTCGGCATTGGAGAAAATAGGCTTCCCCGCGAAGCTCGTCTTAACCCTGCCCCTTCCGTTTTCCGTTGCAGGCGCGGTAAAGTTCCCGCGTCAAGCGCAGTTTCATCCCTTAAAATTCGCTTATGCAATCTCGCAAGGCTTACGCATTTTCGAACGTACGAAGGTATTGGAATTAGCACCCTACACTGCCGTTACGAGCGGCGGCAAGATCACCGCGAAAAAGATCGTCGTCGCCACTCATTTCCCCTTTCTCAACAAACACGGCTCCTACTTTTTGAAAATGTTTCAACACCGCTCGTACGTGTTGGCATTGAGAAACGCGCCCGACGTCCAAGGAATGTATCTTGACGACGACGAAAAGGGCTTGTCCTTCCGTAACCACGAAGATCTGCTTTTGCTCGGCGGAGGCAGTCACCGCACGGGCGAAAAGGGCGGAAATTGGCAGGTGCTGGAGGTCTTTGCCGAAAAGCATTATCCCAACGCCGAAAAGATCGGTCAATGGGCGACGCAGGATTGTATGACGTTGGACGGCGTTCCCTATATCGGGCAATATTCAAAGCGGACGCCCGATCTTTACGTGGCGACGGGCTTCAACAAATGGGGCATGACCTCGTCCATGGTCGCCGCCGAGCTGTTGACGGACATGATCCTCGGTAAAGAAAATGCTTACGCGGAGGTCTTTTCTCCGTCGAGAACGATACTTCGTCCACAGCTTGCCGTCAACGCCGCCAAAGCCGTTTTCAATCTATTGACGCCCACGGTTCCCCGTTGTCCGCACCTGGGTTGCGCTTTGAAATATAACCCACAAGAACATTCCTGGGATTGCCCCTGCCACGGCTCCCGTTTTACGGAAGACAAAAAACTGATCGACAACCCCGCTACGGGCGATATCAAAAAGTAAAGCGGCTCGATTTTTACGGCGTTCGCCCCGCCTTTTCTACCGTCGTCCTCTTCGGAGGGCGACGGTCTTTCATTTTTCCTCAAACATCTCGAAAGGTTGTACCCCGATCGTCTT
>JBGVRF010000074.1:0-2986 GCA_045128175.1 Candidatus Scatosoma sp. | reverse complement strand
CATAGATTTTGCAACCGTTTTCACGCAGTTTATGTAAAAGTGCAGCTATATTTTCGGCGGGAACGCCTTCCGTCGCGATCTCGCCGCCGCAAGAAGCCACAGCAATAAGATAAGTACCAGCTTCGATACGGTCTCCGATCGGTCTATAATCCACGCCGTGCAAATGTTTTACGCCTTCGATCACGACCGTTCCCCCGCCCGCGCCGTGTACCCTTGCCCCCATTGCGTTGAGAAAATTTTGCAGATCCACGATCTCCGGCTCTTTCGCCGCATTCCGGATAACAGTCATCCCCTCCGCTTTCACTGCGGCAAGAATGATATTTTCAGTTGCTCCGACGCTGGGAAAATCAAGCAATATTTCTGCCCCGACAAGTTTTTCCGCTTCACAATGGATATACCCGTCCTTTTCAACGATCTTTACCCCCAAACGTTTCAAGCCCGATAAATGCAGATCGATAGGTCGAAGCCCGATATCGCAACCGCCGGGATAGGATATTTTCGCGCGACGAAAACGAGTAAGAACGGATCCCAGCATAAAAACGGAAGAACGCAGCTCTTTGGTAAGCCGCGTCGGAATTTCATGAGAAACAGCCTCTGAACTGTCGATGATAGCGCAACCGTTCCGTCTCTGTATTTTACAACCGACCTCCCCCAAAATATGTAGCATATTCTCTACGTCGTTTATCATCGGTACGCCTCGTATCTTCACTTGTTCATCGGTTAAAACAGAAGCGGCAAGCAAAGGCAACACCGTGTTTTTCGCGCTCTGAATCTCTACTTTGCCATATAATTTTTCACCGCCGTCTATAATAAATTTATCCATACGCCAAAGCTCCTTATGCTTTATTGTATGAAAATTCCTCCGGCTTTTGTTACGTTCCCTTTTTTATTACAAACGGATATGGCATATAAGATCCCCATCGAAGCCATTGTGATAATGAGCGAAGTATTTCCCGAGCTGATAAGCGGCAACGGAAGCCCCGTCGGGGGAATACTGCCACTGACCACAAGCGCATTGATCACCGTCTGTATTCCGTAAACAAGCGTTATACCCGACGCCATCAGAAAAGAGAAAAAATCATTTGTTTGCGAGGCTACCTTTATCCCGCGAAAAATAAGGATCGCACTGACGGAGAACAGGATAAAAACGCCGATAAAACCAAGTTCTTCCCCAATGATCGACAAAATGAAATCACTTTCCGCAAACGGCAAAAAACGATATTTCTGTCTGGAATTGAACAATCCCGTTCCGAACCAACCACCGTTGCCAAGCGCATAAAGTGATTGTATCAACTGATACCCCTCACCTTTTGGAGATTCCCAAGGATCGAGAAAAGCGCTGAGACGAGAAAGACGATACGGTTCCGCTATGATAAGTAAGGGGACTGCAAGCAATGCCGGAATAAAGATCACCATAAAGTGTTTTATCCGCATGCCGCCGAGAAAGAGCATCACAAGCATCAACAACCCCACACACATCGTAACGGACATATTAGGCTCGATAATAATCAAAACGCATATGCCCCCACCCGCAATGAGAACGGGCAAAACACCTTTAAACGTACGCATTTTCGACATATTTTCGGACATATACGCGGAGGCAAAAATGACAAAACCGTATTTTGCCAACTCCGAAGGTTGAATGGTCACACCGCCGAAACCGATCCAACGGGTCGCGCCGTAATTTGTCTTGCCAATTCCCGGTGCAAATACGAGCGCAAGTAAGATCATCGGAACGATCAACGCACCCCATCGAAACTTCTTTCCTTTCAACTTTCGATAATTCAATCTGCCGCAAAAAAGCATTGCAGCAATTCCTAAAACAAGTCCCAAAGCCTGTTTTTTTACAAAATACCACTCGTCGCTGTACTGTGTTTTCGCCACGTAACGGCTTGCCGAATACACGGCAAGCACACCAAACGCGGCAAGAGCTACAGTCAAGATGAGAATACTTATATCCCCGCGAACTTTATTCGAGTTCTTCCGTTTCTCGATCTGCGTGAAGCCGTTCGCCTGTGCCGTCGACATCGTCACAAACGTCATTTCCCGTTGCTCCGTCCGTTTCCTCCTGTCCTTCATGGTCTCTTTCTTCACTATCGATTTCGGAATCGACTGCGGATTCGTTTTCTTTTTCTCCCGCAAGCTTTTCTCCGATGAGAGATCTAACGATTTCGACAAATTTATCACCTCTTTCCTCATAACTTGCAAACTCGTCAAAGCTTGCGCTTGCGGGACTAAGCAACACCGTTTGCCCTTCTTTCGCCTTTAAAGCGGCAACGTGAACGGCGAAATCGAACCTTTCGCAAACAGTGAGCGAGTCAAAGGACTGCTCTCTCGCACTTTTCAGTAGCGCATAACGATTTTCGCCGTATAACACTGCATGAACGACTTTGCTTCTCGCAAGCGCCGCAAACAGTTTTTCATAGCGGTAACCCTTATTTTTTCCGCCAAGCAAAAGAACCGTTTCCGTTTTCATCGAAGCGATCGCCTTCAGCGTAGCGTCTACGTTCGTCCCTTTTGAATCGTCTACGTACTTGACGCCGCCTACTTCGCCTACGTATTCGATACGGTGTCTTACGCCCTTGAAACAAGTCAACGCCTCCGTAATATCCGCCGTTTTTATCCCCATGATTTTCGAAACTGCGATGACAGCCAAAGCGTTTTGAACGTTATGTAATCCGTTGGCAGGAAGATCGTCGACCGACATAATCCGCTCCTTTCCGAAATACATCTCTCCGTTTTCATAATAAGCACCAACGACCCGTTCACGAACGGAAAACCAGACGACGCGCGCTTTTGTTTTTTCCGCAAAGTCCTTGACGATCGGATCGTCATAATTCAATACGGCGTATTCCGCCTCCGTACAGTTTTTCAACAGTTTGGATTTCAGAAAAATATAATTTTCCATATTATAATGGCGGTTCAGATGGTCTTCGCTGATGTTGAGTACAACGGCTATATGAGGACTGAGCGAATTGAGCGTTTC
>JBGVRF010000073.1:0-10194 GCA_045128175.1 Candidatus Scatosoma sp. | reverse complement strand
ATCACTGCGATCATAGCCGCAGCAATAAAAGTTTTGCGTTTCATGAAATTTTTCCTCCAAAAAATATTTTTTTAATTCAAAGCTTCTTTGCCGTTTTTTCGGCTCGGTCACTTTTGATTTTGTTTTTACAAAGAAGGATCTAGAAAAACTTTAACTGTTTTTGTAAAACAGTTAAAAGGAGTACTCCTTTTGTCCCCGCCCTTTTCGGGCGCTTTATTTACGATATCTGCGCATAATTTTTCTTACGCCTACATTATACCGCATTTTTTTGTTTTGTCAAGACCCTTCTGAAAAGTTTTTTGAAAAATTTTTCTTAATTTTTCTTATAAACGTAGCAACTTACCTTATCCAGACTCTGCGAGCCGTTGAGCCCGGTTTCGATCGCCGTAGCGCCAGCTTGATCGCCGTTGACGTACAGATCCCAGTCGCCTTCGGGAAGGTTGACGCTGACGTTGGATTCATTTGCGTTATATGCCACAAACAGCGTTTCGCCCGTGTACGGGTTCTTCATCGTGAATGCGATCAGTGCGCCGCTTGTCTGGCTGTCTAGCGTACAAACGGTCACGCCTCTGTCCGACGCCGTCGCAAGACGGAGGGTTTCACTCGATCTGCGGAACTCAATAAGTCCTTTATAATATTGCATCATCTGCCACTGCGGCGAGCTTTCGGTGAAGTTCCATCTGAGATTGTTCACGTCGTCGCCTGCATTGTAGCTGTTTTCGTTATACGTACCGTCCGCGTTCTTTTTCGAGCGGAGCATTTCTTCACCCGCCTGCATAAACGGAATCCCCAGCGAAGTTTGTACGATCGCCGCGGAAAGCGCATTGCGTTTCATACGCAACTCCAGCGTGCTTTCGTCCTCGCCGTAAGCCCAGCAGATCTTATCCCAAAGCGCAAGATTGTCGTGCGCGGAAGCGTAATTGACAACGTTGGTGGGATTGTAGGTAAACCAGCCGTTGCCTTGACCGCCGAACGCCACGTTGTTCACACCGCCATTAACGCCGAAACGGATACGTGCGGAAGCGCTCCCCTTCGCACCCGTTGCAAATGCCGTATCGGTGCCGTTGGTCGAGCCTTTGATCGCGTCGCGGATAACGTCGTTAAACATTGCCACGCCGTTCGTTTTCGTATCGGCGTTTACCAACTTGACGTTGGAAAGCGTACTCTGTTTACCCGAACTCAACGTAGAACTGCCACCTGTCCAGCCTTCGCCGTAGAGAAGGGCTTCAGGGTTGATGGCGTGCACCGTCTTTTCGACCTGTTTCATTGTTTCTACGTCATGCAACCCCATCAGGTCGAAACGAAAACCGTCTACGTTATATTCCGTCATCCAATGGGTAAGCGAATCGAGCATATACTTTCTGTACATCTCACGGTCGGAAGCCGTTTCGTTACCGCAACCCGAACCGTTGGACGGCGTGCCGTTCGCATTATAGCGATAATAGTAATACGGTACCACTTTATTGAGATTAGAATCGATAGAATACGTATGGTTATATACGACGTCCATGATGACCGAAATGCCGTTTTCATGGAGCGCCTGCACCATTTGTTTGAATTCCTTTACACGAACCTCGCCGTTGTAGGGATCGGTCGAATAGCTACCTTCGGGAACGTTATAGTTCTTGGGATCATAGCCCCAGTTGAAGCTGTCGTCGGGGTTTGCTTCGTCCACCGTCGCGTAATAGTACGAAGGAAGCAGATGTACGTGAGTGACGCCCAACACCTTGACGTAATCCAAACCCACAGGCAGACCGGACTCGTTTTTCAGCCCCGTTTCCGTAAAGGCAAGGAATTTGCCCTTATACTGCGAAGCGAAATTCATATTCGAGAAGTCACGCACATGGATCTCCCACAGTACAGCGTCGGTATAATTGGTTACGGCGGGATTATCGTAGGGTTCGCTCGTCCAGCCTTCGGGGTCAGTCGAAGCAAGGTCGAGTATCATACCGCGGTTGCCGTTGACGCCCGCACTGACTGCATAGGGATCTACTGCCTCCTGATCGCCCATCGACGTTACAACGTTGTAGGTATAATATTTTCCCGAAAGGATCCCTTTCGCAACGTGTACCCAAACGCCCCGTTCCGTTTTATCCATCGGAATATGCTCGTACGCCTCACCGCCATTGCCTGCGTCGAAGAGGTTGAGCGTGACGCCCGAAGCCGTCGGCGCCCACAGACGGAAAGTCGTCGTATCCGCAGAAAACTCGACGCCGAGCGGACCGTCATAAAGATAATTTTCTTTGAATTCCGCACTGGAGAAATAAGTATTGGGAACGACCGAGACGGGATCAAGATCGGTCATCTTCAAAACGTATGCCTTTGCCAGATCGAGAGGAGCTTTGGTGGTGATCACGCCGTAGGACACTTTTTTGCCCATCGTATCGACCTTTTCCAACTCCACTTTCTTGCCGTCGCCGTCGATCAGCTGATATTCGTCCAAAGAATTAAACTGCAACGCAGAGCTGAGGACGAATTTGACGTGCGTAGAATCCTGCATATCTGCTAGAGAAACGTATTTGATCTCTTTTAACGTTTTACCGCCGTCATCGCTAGTATACGATTTCGGATCGCCTGCTTTGGTATAGATCACCGTTTCCGCCTCCTTAAGCGCAACCGAACGGTCTGCGTCCGTCCCGTCCTTCGTCGCCGTTCCCCACGTTTCACCGCCGGGATCGCTGCAACCCGTACGAATGATAAAGCCTATCTCGTCGATCGTATCCGATACGTTGAGAACGACTTTCGCGCCGTACGCGCATTCGTGCAATTCGTACCCTCTGCCGCTTGCCTCGGCATGCCACATCCAAACGTCGCAGTTTTCATATCCCGCATCGCGCTGGTAATAAATGGTCAGCTGTTTCTCGTTTTCGCCTCTCGGAAGCATATATTCGTCTTCGGGCGAAACGTACTCACCGCTCGATTCGCTTGTCGTCCCACTCGTCTGCCCTGCCGATTCGCTTGCCGAATCGGACGCAGACTGCTCGGGCGTCGTACAGGCGCCGAACAGCATTACGGCCGCGAGAAATGCGCTGATCACGGAATAAAATTTCTTCGTTTCTTTCATTTTATCCCATCCTACCTCCTTATGTTTTTGTTCTTTTTCAATGAACGCATACCTGGTATGCCCGTTTTTGCTTTTAAACGGGCATAATCGGTCGTTGCTCAAAAATTCTCACAATTCCCAAATGGTCTTCGCGTACTCTTTCACCGAACGGTCGGAAGAGAATTTACCCGCACTTGCCATGTTGATCAGACATTTCGTCACAAATTCTTCACTGCCGTAATCGGCGTTGAGTTGCAATTTTGCACGAATATAATCGGCAAAATCGTACAGTACCAAATAATAATCTGCGCGCTCGCCTTTTGTAAGACTGTCGTAAATGGCTTGCAAAACACCTGTATCACCGTCGTCAAACGTACCGTCAACCAAGCTGTTCACCACCTGTTTCAGCGCCGGATCCTTTTTCAAAATCGCCACGGGATCGTATTTTTTCTTAACGTCAACGACCTCCTCTACCGTCGCGCCGAAAACGTAATTATTTTCTTCGCCTGCTTCTTCACAGATTTCAACGTTTGCACCGTCCATGGTACCCAGCGTAACCGTGCCGTTGAGCATGAATTTCATGTTCCCCGTGCCGCTTGCTTCCATACCTGCCATAGAGATCTGCTCGGAAATGTCACTGGCGCAAACAATTTTTTCCGCATATGAGACGTTGTAATTCTGTACGAATACAACCTTCATCTTATCCGCAACCTCTTCATCGGCGTTGATCTTTTTCGCGATCTCGTTGATAAATTTAATAATGGCCTTTGCATTGTAATATCCGGGTGCGGATTTTGCGCCGAAAATAAACGCAGTTGGCTTGAAATTTTTGATCTCACCGCTCTTCAGTCCGTTATAGATATACAAAATGGACAACGCATTAAGCAACTGGCGCTTATATTCGTGTAGACGTTTGATTTGGACGTCGAAAATGAAATGTTCGGGAATGTCCACGTTTTCATGTTCTTTTATATACGCCGCAAGCTTGCGCTTGTTTTCGTTTTTGATCTCCGTAAACGCTTTACGAAAAGCTTTGTCGTGGACGTACGCGCCGATTTTTGCCAACTCGGGTAATTCCGTCTGCCAGCCATTGCCGATGCGTTTGGTGATCTCCGCCGCCATCTTCGGATTATTCAGCAAAAACCAGCGTCTCGGCGTAATGCCGTTCGTCACGTTGACAAATTTTTCGGGATACAGTTTATACCAATCTTTAAACGTATCCGCTTTTAGTATTTCCGTGTGAATCTCCGCCACGCCATTGACTTTCGAGCCTGTATAAATGGCGAGGTTCGCCATATGCACGACGTCGTCCTTTACTATAAAATATTTGTTTTCACCTTTCTTATTGAGCTTTTCTTTCTCCAATCGCTCTTGGAGTTTTTCGATGACCGCCCATATCTCGGGGAGTATCTTACGGACCATTGCGCCGTTCCATCTTTCCAGCGCTTCACCCATAATCGTATGATTGGTAAAATTGAACACCTTGCGCGCCGTCTCAAACGCTTCTTCAAAACTTACGCCTTCTTTTTCAAGCAAACGAATGAGCTCGGGGATCGCCAACACAGGATGAGTGTCGTTCAACTGCAATACGCGGCTTTCGGCAAGCTTCGTCAAACACCTGCCCCCCTCCTTTTGCTTTTTCAGAATATCCTGCATAGAGGCGGAAACCATAAAATATTGTTGGCGCAAACGAAGCAATTTTCCCTCTTCGGTGTTGTCGTTTGGATATAAGACCGCCGTGATCTGCGTCGCTTCAAAATTCTCTTTCGCCGTCTTTTCGCCCTGCATATCATCGAAAACCTTAAAGCGAAATTCTTCCACAGGCTCGCTCTGCCAAAGTCGTAATGTATTGACAACGCCGTTTTTATAACCGATCACCGGCATATCGTATGGTACGGCGAACACAGACATATCCGCAAAATCTACCTTTACACGGTCACTCTCTTTTCTTACGCTCCAAGGATCCCCCCACTTCAGCCAATCATCTCCTTCCTCATGCTGGAAACCGTCCTGAAAGCTCTGTTTAAACAAGCCGTAACGATAACGCAGCCCGTAACCGTCTAACGGAACGTCATGGGTAGCCGCGCTTTCGAGGTAACACGCCGCTAATCTACCCAAACCTCCGTTGCCGAGAGCAGCGTCCTCTATCTCTTCAAAATTGTTGATGTCCACGTTTCTCGACGCCAATGCCTCGCGCACTTCCTCCAAAATCCCCAGATTGAGTAAATTGGAAAAAATCGCTCTGCCAACCAGAAATTCCGCGGAAAGATAACCGCAACGCTTGGTATGTGATGTTTTTGCACGTTGCCAATCCTCTCGCAAATTCGCCATCACCGCGCGGGAAACGGCATTATAAAGCTCTTTTATGCTCGCGCGGCCTGCATCCGTTGCATATTCCGCACCGAGTATACAGTCCAAATCCTTTTCAAATTCTTTTTTTTCAAATTTCATATTCTCTCACTAAAATCCTTTTTTCTTTTTTAAATCGTAAAAATTTTTTTACGATATATCAGCATTACCGATCGTACTTTTTTGCAAGTGAACGCAACCATGCCCCCGTCGTTTTGGAAAAATCCTCTTCTCTGAAACGGTAACTCCAATTTTCGGGAGATACCGTGGACGGAAAATTCATACGCGCCTCGGTACCCAAACACAATATGTCTTGCATTGGTACGATCGTAAGAAACGCTTTGGAGGCGAACAAAACGCGTATCACGCTGCGACATTTGTCCGCGCTTGTTTTTCCTCGATAAAAGACGTTTGCAGCTGCACATTGCGTTTTCAAATCTTCCGAAAACGCCGAAATATATTTACCTTGCAGATGATCGATAAACGCACAAAGCGGTTCATTGTCGTGCGTACCCGTATACGCTACGAAATTCGGCGTGTAATTGGTCGGTTTATGTTCGTTATTCGGATCTCCGTCGAAGGCAAATTCAATGATCTTCATGCCTGGATATCCCGTTTTTTTCATCATTCTCCGAACGCCATCATCTATGACGCCCAAATCTTCCGCAACGATGTTACAGTCCTCTCTGCCCTCGAACAGGCTTGCAGACGGACCTTTTCTCCATTTCCCGTTCTTCGCCGTCGCAGCCCCCGCAGGGATCGCATAAAAACGGTCAAAGCCGCGAAAATGGTCGATACGGACGATATCGAACATCTGCAACGAACGGTCGATACGCGCTT
This sequence comes from Candidatus Scatosoma sp., assembly GCA_045128175.1. Taxonomy (GTDB): domain Bacteria; phylum Bacillota; class Clostridia; order Christensenellales; family Borkfalkiaceae; genus Scatosoma. Next base: position 3,962 of record JBGVRF010000073.1, on the reverse strand, counting down.
TCCACCATGCGTACCCGTTGCGACGCATTTTTCTCCAATTATAAATGGGATTGCCCCACAACTGTCCTTCGTCAGAAAACGCGTCGGGTGGTACCCCCGCAACTAATGCCGGTTCTCCGCGCTTATCCAGCAGAAACAAATCTTTACCGTATTTCCACATTTCGACGCTGTCGTACGCCACGTAAATGGGCATATCTCCCATAATCTCGATTCCGCGTGCATGCGCGTATTTCTTCAGGGCATTCCATTGCTTTAAAAATATATATTGTGTAAATTGCCAAAACTCCACTTCATCACGGTTTTCAGCCGCAAACGCTGCGATCTTCTTTTCCTTATACTGCTTATATTCTTTCCATTCTGTCCAAGACTGATGGAAAAATTTGCATTTCAAGGACATAAACACGGCAAAATCGAAGTATTCTCCCTTTTTCAGAAAGCGTTTCCAGTCAATTGAATCGCGATTGAAGCGGGTAAACGCTTTTCTTAAGACCTCGGCTTTATACTGAAACAGCTTGCCGTAATCCACGCGCTGTTTATCGCCACCCCAATCGATATTCGCATAATCGCTTTCTTCCAACAAACCGTGTTTTTTCAGTTCGTCGAAATCGATAAAATACGGATTTAGTGCACGAGAATCGCAAGATTGATAAGGACTGTCGCCATAATTGGTCGGAAGCAACGGCAATGTCTGCCAAACGCGCATCCCCGCGCTTTTCAACCAACGCGTAAAACGTCGTGCCGATTCACCCAAAGTTCCGATACCGTAAGGCGCAGGTAATGCCGATATCGGCATCAATATCCCTGCTTTTCTCGTTTTTTCCATATATATATTCCTCTCTCTTCTAACGTTTGCCTTTATATATTCAATAAAATCTCCAACTTTTTCCTTTACATATATACTTTACCACATTTTTAACGAAAAATCAACTGTTTTTAAGAAAAAAATTTCGAAAAAAGAAAAAAAATATTATTATTTGTAAAATAGTAACTTTTTTCGAAAAAATTTTCAATACAAATCTTGACATTTTCGAAAAAACATGTTATAATATAGAAAAACATTTTTTCGACAATACCAATCAGAGGTTCTGTTTATGACCATTAAAGACATTGCGCAAGCATTACATTTATCTATCGCGACCGTGTCGAAGGCTCTCAACGGCTCCAACGATATCTCCGGGGACACAAGAAAACTTATTTGTGATTACGCCGAGTCCGTCGGCTACCGTTCGCGAAAATCACTCGCCTGTAACGGACGAATCGCATTGCTTTGGGCGCGGGACGATCAACGGGATAAATACAGCACACCTGCGCAGGTAGCCGAATCCTTTCGCTCGCTTGCCCAACATGAGCGCTACGTTGTCGTCACGGACGTGTTGTCGGACAAGGAAAATTTTAATCTCAACGAATATCTTGCTTATAATCATCTATGCGGCGCGGTTTTGCTTGGGTTAAACTTTTTCTCGCCCGTCTATCCACAGCTGAAAACCACGAAATATCCGCTTGTATTGTTAGATAATTATATCACGGATAACGAGTTGGTTTCGGGAGTGGGAAGCGACAACATTCTTTCTACCGAACGCGCAGTCGATTATCTTGTTTCCCTCGGACACAAGCAGATCGCGTTTCTCGGAGGCGAACGCCAATCTCTGGTGGGTGCCGAACGCCTTGCGGGATATATCCTCGGACTGTCTAAAAACAGTATCGAATACCGCTACGATCTCACCTATTTCGGAGATTATACCCGTCAGGCAGGTATTGATGCGGCGGATTATTTCAAAACGAAAGAATTTACGGCCGTCGTCTGCGCTTCGGATATGATGGCGATGGGGTTGATCGACAGGTTGCGGTTGTGGGGAAAAAAGATTCCCGAAGAGATCTCCGTCGTCGGTTTTGACGATCTGGAGGTGATGCGATACACCAATTATGATCTTACGACCGTACGGCAAGATTTTCAGTTGATCGGCGAAAAAGCTTTCCGCATTCTAGAAAGCATGATCAAAGGATTGCCTTCTCAACGCGCAATGCTCGGATGTACCCTTATTCCCCGAAACACCACAAGAAAGATTTGATCTTCGAAAATACAAAATCCCCGTCCTGCTTTTTTGCAAGACGGGGCCTTTGTTTTTATTTTCTTACTATTATATATTCCGTCGCATTATATATCCGTCGCGCGCGTTTGCATAGCTAATAAAAGCTTTTCCAATCCGACGTGATTCTTTGCCGTATAATCCGCAGACAGATATTCGTTCGGGGCGTAACAACCGGATTGATCGGTATGGATATACACTGTTTTCATCCCGACGCCGCGAGCACCGTATACGTCGTCGCGAAGATCGTTGCCTATGTAAACGCAATCCTCCCGACGTAAGCCGTATTTTTCAAACGCCGCTTCAAAAAAGCGAGGGGAAGGCTTTTTGTACCCTATTTGGGAATAAAGCATAATGCGTTAAAAATAGGTACACAATCCCGTTTCAAGCAACTCATCGCGTGTAAAACAAGCCTGCGCATTAGACAATAGATAAATACCTGCCCCAGTCGTTTTCAGATTTTTCAACATTTTATCAACACCGGGGAAAAGACGAAATTTCCGCATGGACGCATCTCGAAATGCCCTTGCAAACATTTCTATCCGTTCTTCACCCGGGTACGGTCCTTCGTCGTTTTTTTCCAATAAACGCGCAAAAACATTTCGAAGCTCGATCTCCTCTAAAGGTGCTTTGCCTTCTTTCTCAAGTGCGCAAAACGCAGCGTAATCAGCCCGCAACGCCGCTACATCCAATCCTTGTTTCAAAAATAATCCCGATACCTTTTTCCAAAATGCGTCGCTTGTTTCGTCCGTTTTAATATCAATCAACGTGCCATATAAATCAAATAAAAATTTCATAAAGCCTTTTTTCGAGAATCCTCCGTTTTTTACTTGTTCCTAAAAAGATTATATCAAATAATACAACATCAAGCAAGCGTATCAGCCGATTTTTACAAAAATAAAAAAACTTCGAAATTTCCAGGGGATCGTTTTATAAAAAGAGCTACGATTTACGATCGCAGCTCTTTTCATTATTATTCTGTCAATTCCACGTCCTCGTGCGGTACGTTTTCAATGATCAGATCCATAAACGTATCCGGATCCACGACCACCACGTTTTCATCCAGCAACGCGACCATCTCGGCCACGTCCATGTAATCCATCGACCAGACGTGCAGATTGACGTATGTATATCCCTCGATTGTCGTAGCATCTTTCGGATATGCATTGATCTGCGATGCGATCGCCTGTGGCGTGCTGTTCCACATCGTCGCGCGACAAGAAACGAACGGTTTCCCATTCTCCGACCAATAGATTGAACCATGCTCACCTACGTAACAGTCACTATACGTACAGTAGAGAAAGCCTTTCGCATTGGACATCTTCGAATACGCCTCGATCGTCTTTTTGGGTAAACCGTTGTCGAGGATCTTTACAACAGACAGATCCAACGCGCCGATATACTCATTCAGGTTTGTGCAAAATCTCGCCAGCGAGTCTGCTCCATAAGACATCGGATAGGTATATCCCAACCCCGAAACACTGCAAACGAAGCGATCGCCTGCTTTCGCATTATCATAGGTATGTTTGAGAATATTTGGTGCCAGACTGTATAATGCAGGGCTGACCGACCAACCCATCGGGAAATTTCCTCTTTCCGCGCCCATATATTTCGCTTGCTCGAACGTACCGCCGTACCAGCATTGCAGATTGTCTCCGTCGCTGTTGACGATTGTTATATAATGTTTGTTGAGGTCTTTGGCGACTACCGTTTGCCCGTTGGGCTGCTCTAACTGCGTAACGCCAAAGAAATCCACGCAGGAAAGCATAGACATATTAAAGCAATAATCGGAAGCCAATGTAAAGCTGCCGTAAGTGGAGCTGAACGCCACGTCCGTGCCCTCGTCGATCGGACACCAACCGTATACCGCGCACT
>JBGVRF010000072.1:0-2597 GCA_045128175.1 Candidatus Scatosoma sp. | reverse complement strand
CGCAGATCCCTACATCAAAAGCCCGCTCGGGATATTTTTCGAAAAAGCGACTCAAACCCAGCGCTTCCTTCATCGCAGCCGATACGACAGTAATCTTTTCATCTTTTTCCGCTATCTCGCAAAGCGTTTCCCCAAGTACTTCGGAATATTCTTTTTGTTTTGGCGACCCAACAGGCGGTACACCGTGCGTGTCCGTCGGGTTTTCCTCGCTGAATTCATACCCTTTTCCTTTTTTTGTTGCGATATGCAACAAGACGGATCTGCTTTTCAACACATCTTTCGCTTCAAAAAGTGCGGCGATCATCTCTTCGAGGTCATTTCCATCCTTTACGCCCATATACTTCAATCCAAAGCTCTCCAACAGTTTCACCACTTCAGCTCCGTTGCCGTCTTTGCTTTTCGTCAGCATTTCGTGCATGCCGCCCACAGTCGGAGAAATCGACATCCCATTATCGTTGAGAATAATAAGTATATTCGTATTTAAAATCTTTAAACTGTTCAAAGCTTCGTAAATAAGCCCGTTGTTGAAAGCTCCGTCGCCGATATAAGCGATCACATTTCCGCTCTCCCCCAATAGATCTCTCGCCTTTGCTAAACCCAGCGCCGCGGAAACAGACGTACCGGCGTGACCCGTATCATAGAAATCGAATTCGCTTTCATTTCGTTTTGGAAAACCCGAAATGCCGTCGGCTGTACGCAAAGAAGAGGTAAAATTTTTATTTCGGCCGCTCAACAGTTTATACGCATAACATTGATGCCCTACGTCAAAAACGATCTTATCCTTCGGAAAATCGAAAACATAAAAGAGCGCGATGGTCGATTCCACCGCGCCGAGATTGGACGCCAGGTGTCCGCCACAACGCATTACAGCTTCACAAATGACCGTACGCAACTCGTCGCACAGACTATTCAATTGTTCCTTCGTATAAGCTTTTAATTGTTCGGGTGTGCATTTTTCCAACATCCGTCGCTCCTTTTCCCAAACATCATTTACTGCGAGTCAAAACGTAATCAACAAGATCTTTCAAAAATCCCGTATCCCCGTTCACGCCTTCCAATACCGTGTAGCAGTCTTTTGCGCATATATCCGCGCGAACTTTCGCACCTTCCAAACCGTACAATCGTACGCAAGTCAGTTTATTTTTTTTCTCATCTTTTCGCAATGATTTCCCGACAGTGGTGAAATCACCCGTCACATCAAGAATATCATCGGTCATCTGAAATAATTGACCAAGCAATTTTCCAAACCGCTCGAGTTCCAGATAATACTTGTTGTCGCTCAGAATACTCGCGAGCGCAATCGGCGCCAATAACAGTTTTCCTGTCTTATGCTCGTAAACGTAAGCAAGGTCTTTTTCGCTCGCGATGCCTTCCTTTTTAGAAAAATACAGATCCGCCGATTGACCCGCGATCATTCCGTAAATCCCTGCACATTCATTGAGAAAAGCGGAAGCCAAGGCATATTTTTCTCCTTTCATACATTCACGGAAACAAACCGCGTACGCCTCGTTTAATAAACCGTCGCCGGCAAGTATCGCATTCGCTTCGCCGAACGCTTTGTGATTAGAAGGCTTTCCTCGCCTGAAATCGTCATTATCCATCGCAGGCAAATCGTCATGGATCAACGAATAGGTATGGATCATCTCTAAAGCCAACGCAAACGGCAATACTTCCGCTGTATCCAAATCAAGCATTTCGGCGCAAGCCAGCATTAAAACGGGACGGATCCTTTTCCCTCCGTTTAAGAGACTGTAACATATACTTTCTCCCAAAACTTCGGGTCGAGTATGCATTTTCCGTGCGTATTCTTCGGCGTATGCCTCAAATGTAGATTGATATTTTTGATATTGAAGGTTAAAATCGTTCAAAATCGCTTACTCCTTACAAGCCGCAAGATATGTATTATACATCAGCATCGTAATCGTCATCGGACCTACGCCGCCCGGAACGGGGGTAATATACGAAGTTTTATCTTTTACGTTTTCAAAATCCACGTCACCGCAAAGTTTACCGTTTGCGTCACGATTCATACCTACGTCGATTACAACAGCTCCCTCTTTTACCATATCAGACGTGACAAATCTCGCTTTCCCGATCGCAGACACCAAAATATCAGCAGTTTGACAGATCTCTTTTAGATTTTTTGTTTTGCTATGACAAACCGTTACCGTCGCATTTGCGTTCAAAAGGAGCATTGCCATAGGCTTGCCCACCGTTTCACTCCTTCCCAGGACGACCGCATGCTTACCTTCGGGAACTATTCCTTCTCTCTCCAGCATCTTCATAATTCCCTGCGGCGTACAAGCCACGATCGTTTCCTTATGTTGCATCAAAAGTCCAAGATTCTTCGCGGAGAAGCCGTCTACGTCTTTTTCAAACGGAATATGCATCGCCGCCAATTCCGAATCCAACGGTTTCGGCAAAGGAAGTTGCAACAAGATCCCATTTACGTTTTCGTCCCGTGCCAAAACATCCAACAAATCCTCTACTTCCTTTTGAGACGCATTTGCCGAAAGCTCGTACGAATACGAACGGATCCCCAGCTCCCCGCAAGCTTTGATCTTATTACGGACGTAAATACGGGAAGCAGGATCGTC
>JBGVRF010000071.1:0-15190 GCA_045128175.1 Candidatus Scatosoma sp. | reverse complement strand
ATGCGAAGTAAAACAAAGCAAGACGCAAGAAAGACAAGGCGCGCGAGGCTTTCCGAAAGGAGATGTACTGAAGTACACGACCGAGGAAAACGTAGCGCAACAACGTATTTCGTAGCGGATTCTTTGCTTTACTCTACGGTGCCCGCGCCGAGCTTCGCCTCTACCTCCGCCAACTTCACAGATACGATTTTGGAAACGCCTTTTTCCTGCATGGTCACACCGAACAGCGTATCCGCCTGGTTCATTGTCGGCTTTCTATGCGTGATAACGATGAACTGCGTTTCTTCGGCAAACCGCTTGAGGTAGGTCGCAAATCTATCCACGTTCGCATCGTCGAGCGCAGCTTCGATCTCGTCGAGGATACAGAAGGGCATCGGACGGGATTTCAGGATCGCAAACAAGATCGCAATCGCCGTCAGCGCTCTTTCACCACCCGACATCAGCGAGATCTTCGCCAACTTTTTGCCCGGAGGACAAGCTACGATCTCTACGCCTGCATTCAAAGGATCTTCGCCCTCTACATAATCGATCTGGAGTTCTGCTCTGCCACCGCCGAACAGTTCTTTGAAGGTGATCTTGAAATTTTCGTTGATCTGGTCGAACCCCTCATTAAAGATACGCAACATTTCCGCGCGGATCTCGTCGAGCGCCGCTTGCAAATCGTCGATCGCCTTTTGCAGATCGTCGCGTTGCGTCACCATCTCGTCGCAATGCGTTTTTTCGTATTCGTATTCTTCCACCGCATTGGGGTTGACCGCGCCCAGCATCGTGATCTTACGCTTGAGCGCAGCGATTACGCTCGCCGCCTCGTCCATCAGGAAATCGTCCTTACGATACTTCAGACAGCCTTCATAATCCAATCCATACGCTTCGTCCATACGAAGACGGGTATTTTCAAGATTTGTCGCGATCTTACTGATCTCGATCTCGCATTTATAACGCTTTTCCGAGCTCTTTGTCAACGTTTCCTGCAATTCCGTCTTTTCCTCTTCGAGAGCGAATTGCGCCGCGTTGACGTCTTCTTTCTGTTTGGTGAGCTCTGCAATTTTATCCATGATCGCCTGCACCGCCGCCTTTTCCTCGTCGGTGAGTTCTTTTTCCGCCGCTTCCGCTTCCAACTTGTCCAGTTTTTCCTGCGTGTCCTTTTGAAGCGCCTCGGTCGCGAGGATATATTTCACCGTCTCGTCCTTCTCGACGGTCAGACGCTCGATATTTTCCGTCTGCTTCTTCACGTCCGCATTGAGCGCCGCATACTCCAGCTCCAGCTCGCGCAGCTGTTTGCTCTTTTCTGCACGCTCCTCCTTGAACCGATCGCATTGGCTGCGCTGGTTTTCCATTTCCTTTTCCGCTGATTGACGACGGGCTTGGATCTGCTCTTCGCTGAGCGAGGAATTCTCTTCTTCCGATTTGAGCTCTTTCAGCTTGCGTTGCATTTCGACCAATGCGTCCGCATAGGTCGCGATGTCGCCTTCCGCCTCCGCAATCTGCTGGGTCAGCGCCGTTTCACGCTGGGTCAGACCGGATATTTCGCTGATCGCGTCCTGATACTTTTCACGCAGTTTTTCCACAGCCTCTTCCGCTTCCTTGCGTTCACGTTCGTGCTGCGCGATCATCACTTTGAGTTTTTCGATATATTTCTGCTTGCGGGCAATATTTTCTCTGCATTCCTGGATCTTACGTTCGTTGGACATGAGCGAACCGGAATCCCTTCTCGAGCTACCGCCCGTCATTGCGCCGCTCGTGGAAACAGTGTCGCCGTCGAGCGTAACGATCTTGAACAGGTTTCCGTATTTCTTCGCGATCACCGTCGCGTTTGCGATCGTATCGCAAATCAACGTATTGCCCAAAAGATTACTGATAACGTTATAATAGTAATCTTCATATTGCACAAGCTCCGTCGCAAGTCCCATCGCGCCGCGTTCGTTGAGCGCGCGCTGGATCTCCCTCGAATCGGGACGAGGACGCATGCTGGATACGGGCAGGAAGGTGACGATACCGCCGTTGGTGCGCTTCAGATACTCGATAAGATACCGCGCGTCGTCCGCAGAGGGGGTGACGATATTTTGCATCGCGCCGCCGAATGCGGTTTCGATCGCCTTTTCATATCTTTGATCGGTGGTAACGACGTCGGCAAGCGCACCGTGGAGATGACGCTTGATGTCGGGATTGGTCTTTGCCACCGACAACAAACGACGAACGGATTCTTTATACCCCTCGAAACGGTTTTTCAAACTGACGTACATTTCGAGATTCTCGCGCAAGGACGCCAACTGACCGTTAGAGTTGAAAAGATCTTGATTCAGGTCGTTTACGGCGAGCTGCATTTCGCGCGCTTCTTCCTGTTTTTCCTCAAATTCGCGCATGCCCGAAGAAGACATTTCTTTGAGGTTTTTCATATCCTTACGGACGGAGGCAAGCTCGTCGGAAAGACGTTCTTTTCTTTCCTCCGAACGACGGAGCGCCGCGGTCAGTTCTTCGATCCTGTCCTTCGTCGCTTCCATACGTCCTGCCAACGTACCGAGGTTCTTCTTTAATTCGGACAGATCGTCCGCAGAGGAAAGCTGACTGAGTCGGTTTTCATCGGACATCTTTTCGAATACTTCAATACGTTTATCCAACGCGGCAACAGCCGAACGCAAGACCTCCGTCTGCGTTTCGATGTCGGCGATACGCTTCGCCGAATCCCCGTTTTTGCGGGTACTGAGCGCGATCTCGTTACCGATCTCGTCGATACGCGCGCGGCTGTGTTCCAAATCCTCCACCGCCTGCATGATCTGCGCGCGGTAGGTCTTAATACGTTCCTTCGCCAGCTTCAGTTCGCCGTCCTTTCTCTCGTTGCCGACGGAGAGGATAACGCGCTGATCGTTGAGTTCGGTCAGTTCCGCATCCGCGCGGTTGATCTTTTCTCGGTTTTCCTCCAGCTTGCGGTTGATGATCTCGATACGGGTATTCAGCGTGATAATCTTTTCGGAGATCGCGCCGATATCCTTTACGAATTTACTCTTTTCGTTTTCCGCGTTTTCGTAACGGTATATGTAGGTGTTCGCTTCGTTGATCTTCAAGGACTCGGAATATTCGTTAAATTCCTTCGCCGCCTCCGCCTGCTTGCTCAAGGGCCCCAAGCGGCGCTGTACCTCGTCAATACGCTGACGATAGATAAACAGGTTGTCCTTCGATTCTTCAATCTTATGTTCGATCTCCTGTTTTCTCTTTTTATATTCCATCAACCCGAGCGCTTCTTCGAAGATAAGACGTCTGTTTTCGGGGCGGGCGTTCATGATCTCTTCGACCTTACCCTGCCCGATGATCGAATATCCTTCTTTACCGAGCCCAATGCTGTGGAAAAGAGAGACCAAATCCCGCTGTCTGCTGGGTTGGCCATTGATCAGATATTTACTTTCCCCCGAACGATCAAGACGGCGGGTCATCGACACCTCCGGCGTGTCCATACCGGGGAAAAGCTTCTCTTCGTTGTTGAATACCAGCGTGACCTCGCTGTACGATTGCGGTTTCCGCGTGACCGTACCGCCGAAAATAACGTCCTGCATATTCGTACCACGCAAAGATTTTGCCGACGTTTCGCCAAGCACCCAACGTACGGCGTCGGCTACGTTGCTCTTACCACAACCATTCGGGCCTACGATACACGTAACGCCGTCGTCGAATCGGATCAACGTCTTGTCGGCAAACGATTTAAAACCGACCAGTTGTATTTGCTTTAAATCCAAAATGTACTCCTTGGGATATCTCTATCCTGTTTATTTTTTGCTTTTTTGTTCGTTGAAATTACTGCAACGGTTTCGCCGTCATAGGCGTAAGCTCCCAAAGCAGCCGCGCCGCGGCCGTCTGTTCCGCCTCCCGACGGGTCTTGCCCTCTCCTTTTGCGCTTGCGCCCATCGCCGTCGCCTCACAACGGAAAACAGGCGCGTGGTCGGGACCAGACCTCTCTACGCGATAACAAGGCAATGACTCGCCTCTCTTTTGTAAAAATTCCTGTAATTCGCCTTTTGCGTTCACAACGTTCAGCTCTCGCTCCGTGTACAGATTTCCGTGTCCGAGCACGAAGCGCTCCGCCGCCGCAAAGCCGCCGTCGAGATAGATCGCCGCCGTCACCGCCTCAAACAAGCTCGATTTCGCCTTGCCGTGAATATTTTCCGCCTTTCCCGCATAGATCAAATATTCCCAGATCCCCAGCCCGTCCACCGCCGAATCGAGCGCCTCCTGACAGACCAAACGTTGCCGCCGCTCCGTCATTCGTCCCGCCGTCGCGTTTTCGTCCTCTTTATACAACCAGTCCGAAACCACGATCTGCAGCACCGCGTCGCCGAGATATTCCATTCGTTCATTATCCTTTCGGTCAAACGCACGGCCGTAGGACGAATGGGTGAACGCTTCTTCGAGAAGCTTTTTATCCTTGAACTCGTACCCGAGCTTTTTCTCAATCTCCGCGTATGGAAAACGCATACGCTTTACGACTCCTGCCCCGAAACGGGCGTAGCGGAGGAAACGGGCTTCGCCAGCGTTTCCATGTTGACCTTATCGATCATCGTCTTGATCTTTTCTGTCATATTGCCGCGGACGGCGTTCGCCGCTTGGGCGATACAAACGGAAAAACCGCGCGCCTTCGAGTTGCCGTGCCCTTTCACCACCGCTTTGCTGAGCCCTAAGAACATAGCGCCGCCGACGCCCTCGTAATCGAGGCCTTTCTTGACTTTTTTGATGATATCCAGGGAAAGCGCCGCGCGAAGCTTCGTCCAAAGATTGCGCTTAAATTCTCTGTTGAGAATGGTAGAAACAGCTTTCCCACAGCCCTCCGCGGATTTCATCGCGATGTTCCCCGTGAACCCGTCCGAAACCAAAACGTCGATATCGCCGTACATCATGTCGCGACCCTCTACGTTGCCGACGTAGTTGATGCAATCCATTTCCTTGAGCAGGATGTTGGATTCTTGCTGTAACGCAAGCCCTTTATGATCCTCCGTACCGTTGTTGAGCAGCCCAACCCTCGGGTTCTCGATCCCATACGCAGCCTGTGCGTACGCCGTCGCCATCACCGCGAAATGGGCAAGGTTGACGGGCTTACATTCGAGGTTCGCGCCGCAATCGCAAAGGAAAGTACCGCTGCCGCGGTGGTTGGGCACGATGGGGCAGAGCGCAGGACGGGAAACTCCCTTCAATCTGCCCAGAATAAGTACGCCTGCGGTCAATACCGCGCCCGTCGAACCGGAGGATACTAAGCCGTCCGCTTTGCCTTCCTTCAAAAGACGGAACGCCACGACCGTGGAAGAATCCTTTTTCGTTTTTACCGCTTTGGTAGGCACTTCGTCCATGCCGATCACCTCGGTGGTATGCACAATCTCCAAACGGGAAGCGTCGTATTTGCAAGCGGAAAGCTCGGTCTTGAGCTGCGTTTCGTCGCCACAGAGGATAAGATAGAGATCCTTGTCTTTATTCAGCGCTTCCACCGCACCTAAAACCTGCTGTTTGGGCGCGAAATCGCCGCCCATTGCGTCTACTACAATTTTTGTCATCGGTCAGATAACTCCTTGTGTTTTGTTTATAAACGGAAATCTTTACCGCCGTAAAGCTTGGCGGGCGTTTAAAATTCCAGATCTCCGAAGGTACGGGGATAAGGCACTACGTCGCGAATGTTCGCGATACCCGTCAGGTACATCACCATACGCTCGAAGCCCAGCCCAAAGCCGCTGTGCGTCGTACCGCCATATCTGCGCAGATCGAGATACCACAAATAATCCGCGGGATCCATGCCCAGCTCTTTGATACGGTTTACAAGCTTTTCGTAATCGTCCTCTCTCTGCGAACCGCCGACCAGTTCCCCGATTCCGGGTACGAGCAAGTCCGCCGCAGCGACCGTCTTTCCGTCGGGATTCTGCTTCATATAGAACGCCTTGATCTCCTTCGGATAATCGGTAAGGAATACGGGTTTCTTATACACCTGCTCGGTGAGGAAGCGTTCGTGTTCGCTCTGCAGGTCCTTGCCCCAGAAAATATTTTTATCGTCGAATTTGTCCGCGTTTTGCTTCAATATCTCGATCGCCTCCGTGTACGTCAGACGAACGAACGCGTTTTCGGACACGTTTTTCAGCCGTTCCAACAATCCCTTATCTACGAACTGGTTGAGGAAGTTGAGCTCGTCTTTGCACGTTTCGGATACGTAATCGATGACGTATTTCACCATCGCCTCCGCGACGTCCATATCCCCCGCGAGGTCGCAGAACGCCATTTCAGGCTCGATCATCCAGAACTCCGCCGCGTGTCGCGCCGTATTCGAATGTTCCGCGCGGAAGGTGGGGCCGAAGGTATACACGTTGCCGAATGCCATCGCGTATGTTTCCGCGTTCAGCTGTCCCGACACGGTAAGCGCCGCGCGCTTGCCGAAGAAATCGTCTTTATAATCGACCTTTTTGCCCTTCGCCACTTCGTCGAGGTCGAGGGTCGTCACCTGAAACATCGCGCCCGCACCTTCGCAGTCGCTGCCCGTGATGATGGGGGTGTGTACGTACACGAACCCGCGGTCGTTGAAGAATTTATGGATCGCGATCGCCGCCTCGCTGCGGATACGGAACGCCGCGCCGAAAAGGTTGGTTCTCGGACGAAGATATGCGATCTCACGCAAAAATTCTACGCTGTGGCGTTTTTTCTGCAAGGGATAATCGGGCGTGGAATGTCCTTCCACAGCGATCTCCTTGGCTTTAATCTCGTACGGCTGTTTGTTTTCGGGGGTCGCCACCAGCGTACCCGTTACGATCAGCGCGCAACCGACGTTCTCCTTTGCGATTTCGTCATAATTTTCAAGATTCGCCCGTTCAAAAACGATTTGGGTATTTTTAAAACAGCTGCCGTCGTTCAGTTCGATAAAGCCGAACGCTTTCGAATCGCGTATAGTCTTTGCCCAACCCGCGACGGTAACGCTTTTTCCGTCGTATGCGGAAATGTTTTCATTGAGTTCTTTAAGCCGGATCCTATCCATCGTAAACCTGCCTTTACATTTTGGAAAAGCCTGATATCGTCGCTAAGACGCTTTTCCCGATTCTATACTTCCTTATTATAACATTTTTAAATAAAAAACACAATCGTTTGAAGGTATTTTCTTTGACGTATTCCCGATTTTTTTGACGATTATGCCCTGAATAGGTCGATATTCATCCACGCGCAGACGTTTTCTGGACAGTAACTTTTCGCCGTGATAGCGTTCTAGATACATTTCGCTCTTCACGCCGTTTTTCTCCTTGCGAAGGATCTCCTCCGTTTCCCCCTCCTTGACAATGGGCGCGGGAGGGGCGATCTCTTCGAGTATTTCGGACGTGATCTCATACCTGTCCCCTCCATTTTTACCGAAAAAGCTGATTTTGAGTCCACCCTCGAACGTCCGTGCAGACAAATACACGGGATGCGCGTAGGGATTGAAAAATTTGAGATCGCTTTGATTGGACACCATCGCGTCCCGCGACGGCGCGACGTACGCCACCTGCAAGCTGTGCGGATGGAACTCCGTCACCGTCAAACCGGCTTTTAAAGCCGCATTATACAGCGTAGTACTGACCTGACAGACCCCGCCGCCCACGCCGACGACGTATTCGCCGTTGACAATAATCTTTGCCTGTTGAAACCCCGCCTCTTCGGTTCGCCGTCCGACCGTTTGATTGAAAGAAAATTCACCGTAACCTTGCACTGTCACGCCGTCGATAAGAGCGGTTGCAATCGCGATGTTCTCACACCTGCCCCCGTCGTTTTTGTTGTAATAGGTCGTATAAGAAGAAATTTTATCCCAGCCGTACGCATTGATTTTTTCGCTCACTGCCGTCACCGAAGCGACTTCGTTTTCTATACGAACGCCCGAAAAGGAAAACAAAACGGCGCCCGTACAAAGGAGCGCCGCCAGCTTTTGATATATCGTTTTAAAAGTCATTTTACCACCGCCCACGTTATGTACGCTTTCCTTCAGGAAATTGGGAAGTCAAGGAACTCAGTTCCTTGTCAGGGGCGCGGGGGCAGAAGCCCTCGTTTCTTCGTACCCATGTAAGCAAGCGCCGCTTGCGCTTTACGCCTTTGGCGTAGGCGTTGCCCTGCAACGCGATGAAACGACGCAAAGCTTTGCTTTTTAAGGGCTTCTTTCGTGGTCTCTGCCCACACCCGCAAGAGGCAACGCCTCTTGACTCCTCATCTTTTCAGTAGCCGTTCGACCAGCTTTTCATCCGGAATAAAGCACGGTTGCCCGATCACTGCGGGACTACCCTCTTCGCAATGGGTATCCGATCCACCCGTCACGAATAAACCGAGTTCTTTCGCCAAACCGATATAATACGCCTTTTCCTCTTCAGTATGCGTGGTGTAAACGGCTTCTATTCCGTCCACGCCGTATTCCGCAAGACGTCTGATCAATTTTTCTCTTTTCTTTGTGTGCATCATGATCCGTCCCGGATGCGCAATGGATGCGACCCCACCCGATGCGTGAATACAATCGATCGCCTCTTCGGGCGTGGGTCTGCCGAACGGCGCGTTTGCGGGCTTACCTCGCGCAAGATACTGCAAATATACGTCCCCTTCCTGCATTCCCAAATACCTGCCCGCCACTCTCGCTATATGCATGGTGTGTACAGGCGCGCTCTTATCCGCCCGCTCGTTTAAGATCTCCTCTAAAGTCACAGGCACACCGAGCTCGCGAAACCTCTCCGCGCTATACTCCGCACGCTCCAACGCCGCCGTTTTCCGCTTTTCCATAAACGCCGCGTACGCTTTGCCCCGCTCGCAACCGTAACCCAACACGTGGACCTTTTGCTTACTCGCATACGCCGACACTTCCCAGCCTGAAACGTACCCGACGCCGTATTTTTTCGCGGCTTCGCGCTTTACCTCGTCCCCGTTCATGGTGTCGTGGTCGGTAATACTGATAAAATCCAACCCTCGCGACTTCGCGATACGGCACACCTCGTCGGGCGAGTACAACCCGTCCGAATACACGCTGTGTATATGCATATCCGCGCGCATGAGCCACCTCCTTTACTCTTTTATCTTTCCCGCTTCGATGCGGATCTTTTTACATTCCGTACCGTACAGCACCCGCTCGGCATGTGTACAGGTGAGGATCGTCTGAATATCCGAAATACATTTTAAGAGCTTTTTTCGCCGCGGCAGATCCAGCTCGCTCATCACGTCGTCGAGGATGAGCACGGGATATTCCCCCGACAGTGCTTTGAAGATCTGTACCTCAGACAGCTTCAACGACAACGCCGCCGTACGGGTTTGCCCTTGCGATGCGTATGCCTTCGCGTCCACGCCGTTTATCGTCACGTCCAAATCGTCGCGGTGCGGCCCTACCGTCGTAAACCCCAACCGCAGGTCCTTTTCGTAATTATTCTCTAAACGCCGCATAAGCGTCGCCGCGATCTCCGTTTCCTCTCCCTCGTATTTCCGATCGGGCTTGATCAACAGTTCCTCCGCACCGTCCGTCAACATAGAATGATATTCCTTCGCATACGGCGCCAGCTTTTCCAAAAACTCCACGCGTTTTTTGATAATGATTGCCGCGTATTTACAAAGCTGCTCGTCCCAAATCGGCAACGTGTCCAGCGCCATCGATACGTCGCGGTCTTTCAGCAACGTATTTCGCTGATCGAGGATCTTATTATACCGCAACAACGCCGTATAATACGCCGACGAGGTCTGGGAAATGGAAATATTCATAAACCGTCGCCGCTCGTCGGGTCCGTCTTGAATCAGCCTCAGTTCCCCCGGCGAAAAAAACACGCTGTTGATATGCCCCATCAGGTCGGCGTTTTTCGCAATTTTACTGCCGTTGACGCGGATCTCGCGCTTGTTTTCGAAGATATCCGCCTCGATCGTCACACGGCCGTAGCGGTTTTCCGCCTCGGCAACGATCCGCGCGCTTTCCGCACCGATACGGATCAGCTGTTTATCGTGTCGAATACGCAACGACGCGCCCGTGCAAAGATAAAACACCGCCTCGGCGCAATTCGTCTTACCCTGCGCATTCTTCCCAAACAGCACGTTCAAACCGTCCGAAAAAGCGAATTTTTCGCTTTCGTAATTTCTGAAATTTTGAAGGAATAAATTTTTTATTTGCATAATCCTCAAAAAACCCGCCGAAATTGCTTTCTTTTCCTCGAAATTTGTATTATAATTATAACAAATAATTTTCAAAAAAACAAGATTTACGAAGCGGATTACAAAAGAATAATTTCGCATAGAGGTAAAAAATGGCAGAAAGCACTCAACTTCAATTCATCTGGAAACAAATCGACGAAAAAGCAGAAAAGCTGATACGCCCCGTTTCCTACAACAATTTTATCAAGGACCTGCAACCCATCGATATCGTGGGCAGAAAGATCATTCTTAAAACTACCAGTGAGCTTGCGGCAAATTCCATTCTCACCCATCACGCGGAAGAGCTTCGCGACGCGATCGTAAAATGCGACGTCGGCGTAAAAGATTTCCGTTTGTTCGTCGAAGGCAGCAAGGTGTACACACTCGAGCCGGAGGAGGACGAGGTGGAAAGTTTCCAATCCGCGCCCATCAATAAGGCCTTCACTTTCGAATCTTTCGTCGCGGGCTCGGGCAGTAAATTCGTCTACGCCGCGGCAAAATCAGTCGCGGAAAACCCCGGCGAAGCGTTCAACCCGCTTTTTATCTACGGCGAATCGGGTCTCGGCAAGACCCACCTTATGCACGCGATCGCAAATTATATCTCCCAGCACTATCCCGAAAAAAAGGTGCTGTATACGACCTGCGAAAATTTCCTGAACGAGTTCATCGATTCCCTTTCGCAGAACAATAACGCGAAATTCCGTTTTCATTACCGTAACGTCGACGTGTTGATGATCGACGATATCCAGTTTTTGAAAAACAAGAAACAGATCCAGGAAGCGTTTTTCCACACCTTTAACGAGCTGTCCGCGCAGAACAAGCAGATCGTGCTTACGTCCGACCGTCCGCCAAAAGAAATCGAAACGCTGGAAGAGCGTCTGCGCACCCGTTTTGAGGGTGGCATGATCGCGGACGTGCAGCCGCCCGACCCCGAAACGAAAATGGCGATCTTAAAACGCAAAGCGTTGGATAGAAAATGCCCCATTTCGGATGAAGTATTGGAATTCCTCGTCCGTGGCTCCGGACACGACGTCAGAACGCTGGAAGGGCGTTTGACAAAGGTCATCTTCGCCAGCAAACTGCACGAAGAGCCGATCACTTTAGGGCTTGCGAAGCTGGCTTTGAGCGAATCGGTAAACGAAACGCCGGAACAGGAGGACGTCACGCCCGACAAGATTGTAAACGCGGTCTGCGGTTATTTCAAGCAAAAGCGTGAAGACCTGGTCGGCAAGGGCAAAAAAGCCGATCTTGTCAAGGCCCGTCAGATCTGTGCGTATCTGCTCTGTGAAATGCTTTCCCTGCCCCTCGTTTCGGTGGGCAATATTCTCGGCGGCCGCGACCACACGACGATCATGTATGCGCGCGATAAAATGGAACAGCTTGCCAAGCTCAACGACAAGGTCGCGAAAGAGATTGACGACATCAAGAGCATCGTACTGAAAAAATAACCGACAACGTATGGCAACGCCATAAATTTACGGAAGCGTAACTTTCAATCCACTTTTACAGATCTATGAAATACGAACATAACGAATTTTTAGAATACGCCGCGCAAGCGGTAGTCGTAGGCGCGGGTCACGCAGGTTGTGAAGCCGCGCTTGCTTTGGCACGTACGGGCATCAAAACCGCCCTTCTGACCTTGAACCTGGACAGCATCGCGTTTTTGCCCTGTAATCCCTCCATCGGCGGCACGGCAAAAGGTCATCTCGTCCGTGAGATCGACGCGCTGGGCGGGCAAATGGGTATCGTTGCAGACGATACGGCATTACAGATCCGTATGCTCAACGTCGGCAAGGGCGCGGCCGTACAATCCCTCCGCGCTCAGTCGGATAAAAACGCCTATCACCGTGAAATGAAACGGGTGCTGGAAAATACCAAAAATCTGCGTATCATTCAGGCGGAAGCGTCGGAGATCCTCACCGAAAACGGAAGATGCACAGGCGTCAAAACTACCTACGGCGGCGTCATCACCTGTCAAGCAGTCGTACTTTGCACGGGCGTGTATCTCAACGGCGAGACCATTACCGGTCACGTCGTGCAAAAATCAGGTCCCAACGGCTTCGCGCCCGCCAATCATCTGACGGACAGCCTGATCAAATTGGGCTTTAACGTACGGCGTTTTAAAACGGGTACTCCCGCCCGCGTGGACGCGCGTACGATTGATTATACGAAATGTGAGATACAGAACGGCGATACGGATATCTATCCCTTCTCCTTCCTGCACGACGCGCCGCCCGAAAACAAAATGCCCTGTTATCTCACCTACACCAACCCCGAAACGCATAAGATCATTACCGACAACCTCGATCGTTCCCCCCTCTACGACGGCACTATCCTTTCTACAGGCCCGCGCTACTGCCCGTCTATCGAAACCAAAGTCGTGCG
Organism: Candidatus Scatosoma sp.; assembly: GCA_045128175.1. Classification (GTDB taxonomy): domain Bacteria; phylum Bacillota; class Clostridia; order Christensenellales; family Borkfalkiaceae; genus Scatosoma. The sequence continues at coordinate 2,680 of JBGVRF010000071.1, read as the reverse complement.
ATTCAAGGACAAGGAACGGCACCAGATCTTTATCGAGCCCGAGGGCGCGGACACCTTTGAAATGTACGTGCAGGGTATGTCCACCTCCATGCCCCACGACGTGCAACGAATGATGTATTCCTCCGTAGCGGGCTTGGAAAATGCGGATATCATGCGTTATGGCTATGCTATCGAATACGATTGCATCGACACCCTCGACGTGTTGCCCACACTGGAATTTAAAAAGGTGGAAGGCGTATACACGGCGGGGCAGATCAACGGCACTTCTGGTTATGAAGAAGCGGCGGCGCAGGGCCTTATGGCAGGCTTGAACGCATCGCTGAAGCTGCGCGGACTGCCCCCTTTCATTCTCCGTCGCGACGAAGCGTATATCGGCGTCCTGATCGACGACCTGGTGACCAAAGGCACAGACGAGCCCTACCGAATGATGACTTCCCGCGCCGAGCACCGCATTTGCCTCCGACAAGACAACGCCGATTTCCGTCTGACGGAAAAGGGTTACGCCGTGGGGTCAGTCACGAAAGAACGGTACGAAAGATACCTCGCGAGAAAGGAAAAATACGAGCAATTATTGGCTTTATTACAGACACGGGTACCTCAAAAAGACGCAACGCCGTTTTTGGAGCGGTACGGCTACGGCGCACCAAGCGGTAGCGTTACGTACGCGGATATGCTGAAACGGTCGATCTCGTTAAAAGATATTATGTCACAATTCGGCGTATTTTATGAGTACTCGAAAGACGTATTGGAAACGGCGGAGATCACGGTAAAATACGAAGGGTATTTAAAACAGGGTTTGGAATTGATCGAACGCGCGAAGCGTTTGGAGGACAAGCTGTTGCCTGCCGACATCGATTATAACGATATCAAGGGCTTGCGTTTGGAGGCGCAGGAAAAGCTGAACCGTATCCGTCCGCTCAATCTCGGTCAAGCGGGCAGAATCTCGGGCGTGAACCCCGCTGACGTGTCCGTATTGATGGTATGGCTCGCCTCGCGCAACGCCCACTAACCAACGTACCGGCAACGTTCCGCCAGCGTTCCGCTGGACCAAGACGGGAAGTCAAGGAACTCAGTTCCTTGCGGGTGTGGGCAGAGCCCACGAAAAAAAAAGCCCCCAAGTAAGCAAGCTTTGCTTGCGTCCCACGCCGACAGATGTTTTGGAAGACATAGACTGCCTTCCTTACATATAAAACAAACGTAACGAATACCTGCCCCTCGGTTTCATCCGAAAGGGCAGGTTTTTTCTTATTATTCAATCCCATTCAATCACGCAAACGCTATATGGATCCATTTTGGCAAACATCCAATCCGAGCAAAGTAAACGCTGTATTCCTCTAACGTCATACCGACCGAAATGAACGCAGTGAATGAAGTGGAGTCTATCTCAATACAAAATATGGCATTATTTTAATACAAGATACGCTCCATGCGCTCGCTTTCGCTCGCTTGGTCGGTATGACGATCAAATACACGATCAACCGATTTGTATCGCCAAACCGTAAGCATTTTTCCACGGACAGGCGCATATAGTATGCTATGAACACTCTTTTTACGGTCATTTTTATCATCACAACGGTGATGTTGCTCTTTACTTCACCTGAAACATTTCTCTCTACCCTCCTCGACGGCGCGACGAGAAGCGCGACCATGTGCGTGTCCCTCCTCGCCACCTACGCCGTGTGGCTGGGACTAATGAAAGTGTGGGAGGACAGCGGCGTTGCGCGCGGCGTATCGCGCCTTTTAAAGCCCGTCGCATCCAAGATCCTAAAAACAAAGGACGAAAAAACGCTCGACGCGGCGTGTATGAACCTCTCCGTCAACCTGCTCGGCATTTCGGGCGCCGCTACGCCATACGGGATCAAAGCCGCAAATTTGCTTGATAAAACGGAAAATGCGGAATATTCTTCCGCGATATTTTTCGTATTGAACGCGACTTCTTTACAACTGTTTCCCGCGTCGATGATCGCCGTCCGCGTGGCTATGAACAGCGCGAACCCAAACGATATCATTCTTCCTACTTTTCTGACGACCCTCTTTTCGACCTTACTCGGCGTAGTGTTGACACGGTTGTTTATCCATCCGAAAAAGCGGAAAAATCAAGCCGACGAAGTCTCCACGTCTTTCTTTAAAACCGCCAAAACAAAGGGGGCAGGTATTTGATGACTTATCTTTTCGCATTGATCATTCCCATCATTTTTCTCGCCTCCTTCGTCTATGCGTTATTCAAAAAAGTCAAGGTTTACGACAGCTTCACGGAAGGCATCAAGGGCACCGTTCCGCTGATTTTATCCGTATTTCCCTACGTCGCCGCTGTCACGATGCTGTCTATGCTTTTGGAGACAAGCGGTCTCGGCGAAAAAATCGAAAATTGGCTCACTCCCGTATTTAACGTTACGGGCGTTCCCAAAGAGCTCGCGCCGCTTATCTTGATAAAACCCCTGTCGGGCAGCGGGTCCATCTCCGTACTGACCCAGATCCTCGAAACGTACGGCGTGGACAGTTACGCCGGGCGTTGCGCGTGCGTAATCTACGGTGCGTCGGAAACGGTGTTTTATATCGGCGCGGTATATTTTGCGGGGCTCAAACGCAAAAAACTCGGCATAGCGATCGTTATCGCGATGATATCCTACCTCGCTTCCGTAGTTCTTTGTTGTTTCCTCTGCCGTGTGATGTAAAAAAA
>JBGVRF010000070.1:0-5716 GCA_045128175.1 Candidatus Scatosoma sp. | reverse complement strand
CCCTGCGCAAGAACGCCTTCCGCGGCAGTCTTTGCTTCCGCAAGCGCGGTCGTCGTCGTTGTCGTATACTTGTTCGTTTCTACGCCGCAAGCAGTCTGGATCGCCGTGTTGATTGCCGCAAGATCAAGCGCCTTGACCGTTACGTTTACCGTAACTGCGCTCAACAACCCGTATGCGTCGAGCTCATCCGATACCGTGCCTTTGATTGCGTAAACGCCTGCTTCCGCTGCATTGTATGCCGTTGCATTCCAAGTAACAGCCAACGTTTTTTCTCTACCATCGGAATATTTCACAAGCAGCTCGGTAGGCAGACCAAGCTGGTCAAATGCCTTGTCGCAATACACTTCCATAGCGTCCGTATAATCAACGGAGGATACGAAGTTCTTATATTCGTAAACGTTTTCCGTTGCGTTGGGATCTGCGCATGTCCATGCCTGCAATTCGGTAAGAACGGTTGCATAATCGCCTTGTCCTGCCTGATTGAAAGTTCTGATATATCTGCCTTTTACGGGCTCGAAGTTCAGTTCCCAACCGTTGCCGCTGTGCTTAATCCATTCACGGTTGTAATTAAACGTAGAATCCATCGAACCTGCCCATGCGCTGTTGATCTTCCAGCCTGCGATATCTGTACTCAAAATGGTCGTTACGCCCGTCGTGAACGTAGGATCGTCGGAAACCTGCACTGCGATCGAACGGAACACCCAATCGTGCCACAATGTAAGGTTGACCTTGTTGATCCAAACACTCTCTTCCATATCGACTTGGATCCAACCGTTTGCCGCATTACCTTCCGCATCGACAAGTTTGAAAGAGTTATCCGTGCCCATGACGCCGTCTACTGCCGCCGCCAAAGACGAACCGCCGTTGTGACCGGCCCAGAATAACTCGTTGCCGGACGTATCGTACGCCGTAACCGTTTTGTTCAAGCAATAGTTTGCGCCGACCTCGTACGTATCGGAGCTCGCCGCGAAATAGTTAAAATCAAACGGATACCCGTATTTCCCGTTTGCATAAGCAACCGCGCGGATCTTCTTCTCGCCGAGGACGGAAATGGGGCCTTCGTATTTTGTCGACGACTTCGTCGGGATGCTGCCGTCCATAGTATAATAAATTTCTGCGCCTTCTACGGTACTGCCGAGAGAAACCATTTGTTCGCCTTCATACGAGCCTGCGGGAAGATCCGCATATACGTCAAGCGTATCCTTTACTGCCCACATCTGCACTTCGCCCAAGCAGGTCCAACCCCACAACTGGCCATTACCGAACGTATTGCCCGTGATCCTTACATAACGAGCTTTCACAGGCGAAAATTCAAAGGTCAGACCCTGCATCGCCTTGTTGAACAACACCGACGATACTACATGATCGCTATCAGCCGTAAAGCCTTCGTCTGCTTTGTTCGAATAGATCACAACCGGATCACTGAATGCAGCGTCGGTAGAAAGCTCGATCGAGAAATCTGCCGCGCCCCAATCGTGTACGATATCAACAAGCATCTTGTTGACAACGTATTCCTGACCTGCATCGATAGTCACGTAACCGAGTACACCCTTGCCTTCCGAATCGGCAAGAAGCGCCGTCTGGGTAGAATGGATGACTCCGTCCACAAACACACGCTTATCCCCGGTTCCGCCATGAGGACCGGCTACAAGCGATACCTCGTTGCCGTTGAGATCTGTCACGAAAATGTTATCCGTAGAGATCCCCTGCAACACCTCGACCTGGCTGTAAGAGAGGCTTTGACCTGCGTTTGCCGTTATTACCCCCGCAGACAAAGTTCCCGAACAACACAGCGCGAGCGCAAATGTCAATAATGTCTTTTTTCTCATATTTTTTCCTCCCAAATTTATTTTATTTCTCTTCTCTTTTTTTGAGCGCAACCAACGCGACAAACGCCAAGACGCCCATACCGCCAATGCCGATCACACCGCCGCAACCGCCGGACACAGGTACAACGACCTCGATTTCGGACGTGTAAACAAGATCGGGATTGACCTTATCCTTACGTTCATCAGGTTCGCCCGGTTTCACTTCACCCGCAAGGTTGGAAAGCGCGTCGTCCGTCGACGCCTCAGTCTTCGGAACAAATTCACCGTATTCTTCCTGCACGGGTTCAGCCAATGCTTTGATACGGAAATCTCTGAACTGCGTTTCATTGTTCACACTGACCAATGAAACGTAACCCGTTTCATAAAATTCTTCCGGCAAAGCCTGCGTCGCCCAAGGCTTATTGTCAATGCTTACGGACAACGTATTGCCCAAGACCTTGATCTGCATATTGTGCCATTCGTTCGACGAATAGCCGTCCAAAGTTTCAAATTCGTAAGGACCGGACACGTCTGCGTCACCCCAAAGGGTGATCTGACCGCTCTGCTGTACGAATACGCCCGCGCCATCGTCAAGGTAGTATTTCCCTTCCTCCAACTGTCTGATCGCCACAACCGGCCAAAAACCGTTGGCACCGCGTTTGAAATCGACGGACAGTTCAAAATTGAGATACGCTTCTTTCGTAAAGGTCAAAACGGCAAGCTGATTGGTTTCGTACGCACCACTGTCTTCGTCCGGTTTCACATCGTTGATACGGGTCAGGACGCCGCCCTCAATATACCAATGCGCGTCCGTTGCCGTCGACGAGGTAGAAACGGTTTCCGCCTTCGCTGAACCGAGCGCGTTAGCAAGATAATATGCGTGGAATGCATTGTTTACCGCGTCTACGTCCTCAAATTTCTGCACGTACGAATAATATTCGTCAGACTTTGCCGCATAATCGAGCGTCGTTTCTTCCGCAAGCGCAGATACGGAACCGAACCCCATAGCCGTGATAGCGATTACGCTAAGCGTCGCCACATAAAAAAGTACTTTTTTCAAAAAATTACGTTTCATAAATCAAACACCTCTCTTTATTTGCGCTTCGGGGTTCTGTTCGTTCAAAGTGACCGCCGTTTCCCCGTCGTAAATCGTGATTGCGCCTTCGGAAATCAACCTGTATACGGTTTTTTCCGCCGTGATCTTCACCTCGATCTTACAGCCCTTGAACACAATCTTGAAGGTATAGCCCTTCCAGTTTTCGGGAATATAAGGCTTAAAATGAAGCGCGTCGTCGTATACGCGCATACCTGCGTAACCGTTGACGATCATCATATAACAGCTGCCCATACACGCCGCGTGAATACCGAAATAGGTATTTCTGTTAACGTTGTCGAGATCCATACGGCAGGCCTGTTTCAGATAGCCGTACGCCTCCTCCGTCGAGCCGATATCGCAAGCCACGATCGAATGGATACCCGCCGAAAGCGAGCTGTCGTGAATGGTTCTCGGTTCGTAAAAATCAAATACCTTTTTACGCATTTCGGGCGTAAACTCGTTGCTGCAAAGGAACATCAAAAGCACGATGTCCGCCTGTTTGCAGACCTGATACCGCCAAAGATTGAGCGGATGCAGATTGGTCAGCAACGGAAGCTTGTTGAGCGGAATGCTTTCTATATCGATGGGATCTTTATAGATAAAGTTGTCGTCCTGCATATAGATCTCGTTTTCCTTATCATAAGGCAGGTACATATTTTCCGCTACTTTTTTAAACCGCGCCAGTTCGTTTTCATCTACGTCGCATTTCTTCAACAATGCAGCCAATGCCTCAGGCTTGCGAGCCTTCATCTTTTCCACCGTCTTCAGTGTGAATTCCATCTGCTTTTTGGTCAAGAAGTTGGTATAGAGATTGTTGTCTACGACGGGATTGTATTCGTCGGGACCGCAAATGCAGTTGATGCAGAATTTGCCACCCTTACGATCGATAAAGCTACCGCGATGAGAAAGACATTTTGACGTTTCCAGCAGGATTTCCAAGCCGTAATCGTCCATAAATTCGTCGTCGCCCGTCGCTTCGTAATATTTATAGATCGCATAGAATACGTCGGTATTGATGTGGTACTGCGCAGTCGCCGCCTCGAATACGTGACCGCATTCTTCGCCGTTGATCGAGTTCCAACTGAACAGAGCGCCCACGTCGTCCATCTGCGCAGCGCGTTCCTTCGCCTTCGGCAGAATGTGGTATCTGTATTTCAACAGCTGTTTTACGATTTCGGGATGAGAATACAGGAACATCGGCGTCATGAAAATTTCGGTATCCCAGAAGGTATGCCCCGAATAGGACGTACCCGTCAAACCATTTGCGGAAATGTTCGTGATGCCGTCCTTACCTGCGGACTGATTGATCATGAACATACCGAAACGAATACCTTGCTGCACCAGCGTATCGCCTTCGATGCAGATATCCGACGTTTCCCAATAGTCCTTCCAATACGCTTCGGAGGCGGCAAGCAGACTGTCATAGCCTTCTTTCTTTGCCGTCCGCACTACGTCGAGCGCAAGCCCGCAATAGTCCTCTTCGTCACGAGAAGTAGCCAGTGCGCAATATCTCGAATAACGGATCTCTGCGCCGTCCGAAACGCCTTTAAAGGTCTTCACGACCGAACATTCGTCCTCAAGGGCTTCCGCAACGGGAAGACAGGTTGTCTCCGCGATCGCACAAGCGATCTTGAAGCCGCTGACCTTCGTCTGATAATCGATCAGGCTTTCCTCGATGTCGAATACGCAACGGTTGAGAAGGAAAGGATTGGGCATATCCGAGCCGATCTCCGCCTTTTTCGCAATTTGTGTACCCTCCAAGGGCTTTAACGAGCTTTCGATTTTTACCGAACAGCCGACGGGAGCGGAAACGCGAACGTCGATCGCAAACAGATGCTTTTCCGTCTGCGATGCAAAACGGGTAAACGTCAGCTTACATTTTTGACCGTCCGAAAGCTTATAGCTAAACTCTCTCGTTACAACGCCACGGTACATATCCAACGTACGGGAATAATCTTCCACGTTATCGTTAAGACCGATCCGTTCCCCGTTGACGTAAATTTTTACGTCAATGGGGTTTACGTTGGAAACGATGGAATGAAAGCGTTCGGGGAAGCCGGGACGACACCAGATATGACGGTACGGATAATATTCGTAAATACCGTTGATCATGACTGCGGGATCACTTTCTTCCTTCTTACCGTAGAAGCCTTCTTCAAAAAAGCCTCTTACCCCGATATAACCGTTGGCAAGCGTAAAGATCGTTTCATTTAATTTATTCGTGCTTTCCTTAAATTCCGTTTCAACGACTTTCCAATCATACGGCTGAAAAAGCACGGGAACATTCTGATGGATCTTTCTCATTGTTATTCACCTTTGACCAATCTGTTGTCCAACGTAATATAATAGGTTTCGCCTGCGGGAACCTGCACGTAGTAGGTGCCGTCTTCGTATTTTTCAACAACGGGCGCCGTCAGATTTTTATCTACGCGAATCGAATACGTTCTGTTGCCGAACTGATAATCGGTAACGCCTGCGTAATCCATCGATTCGGGAAGATTCGCACTGATTTCCAAGCCCTTGCCTGTTGCATTAAGACCGCAGATACCGCTTACAAAGGTGTAAGGAACAAGGCCGCTTTCGGGGAATTCGCCAAGGATACCTTCTACGTATTCGCCATAGTACGTTCTCGAATTTCTTCTGAGCGAATCCTTATGGAATTCGTCCATGATCACGGAGAATCTTTCAAAAGCGGATTCGGTATCGTATTTAAATCTGCCCATCAGATCGTAGTAGGAGATATAGAAGATCGTACCGCCGTTCTGCATCTGGTTGCCGTACGCGCCGAGACCTGCTGCGGGCGACATCGTTT
>JBGVRF010000069.1:0-2837 GCA_045128175.1 Candidatus Scatosoma sp. | reverse complement strand
TTATAATATATGCAAATGAACAAGTAACCACTCAAACAGGAGATACCATGAAACACGAAATGAAACTGCAACACGCCCCCTTCCTTTCCATTAAAGCGGGAACAAAGACGATCGAAATGCGGCTGTACGATGAAAAACGCGCGCTTATTCGTGTGGGCGATGAAATCCTTTTTACCGATGTAAACACGTCAGAAACGCAAAACTGCGTTGTGACCGCTCTTTACGTATATCAAAGCTTCGACGAGCTGTATCGGCATCATGACAAGCTCTCGATCGGGTACGAAGCAAACGAAACCGCCGATCCGAAAGATATGCTGGCATATTATCCGCAAGAAAAAATCGAGAAATACGGCGTTATCGGCATCGGGATCAGAAAGAGCTGACCATGTATGGATTACAGGCAAGATGGAAGCTCGAAGCAAACGTTTGCGATATTACGGTCTGCGCAACGCGCCGCAAATATTCAAAAATACGGTAAAGCTGACGGCGACGCAAACAGCGACCGTCGAGCGGTTGCCTTGCGAACTGACTGATCTGGAAGTGAAAAAACGGGCAAGCTGATCGGCCAACAAATCGTCAAAATGGACGAGCCGTTCGTTGTAAAGATCCCCCGTTCTTTTAAAAATCCGATCGCAAACGTTTTTTCGCGTCTGTGTAGCCGAATAGGCGTGAAAATTATCAAGGCTCTACGTCCTTTGAAGAAAAAATGGAACAGTCTTTTTCCGTTTTTATTCCACGATTTTATCCGCCATCATCCGCACAAGCTTTGATAAAGACAAACGCATTTCTTCCCGGATCGGTTCGGGCACGGCGACCGATATCCCCGTCTCCAACGTAAAACAGCCCTTATATCCGATCTCTTTGAGCGCCGTCAAAAATTTCTCCCAGCATATCGTGCCGCGGTAAGGCATATGATGCTCGTCTCGTCTGCCGAAATTGTCGTGTACGTGCAACACTGCCAGATCCTCGGCCAAGAGCCGTACATCATCGCCGATATCTTCGGAATATACGTTTGCGTGCCCCGTGTCCAAACATACTTTCAAATACGGGCTGTTCACCGTCCGTATTAGCCGTTTTATCTCCGCTATGCGACTGCTCGCCTCCGTATTTTTGAAGGGAAGATTCTCTACGCAGACGATCACGCCGTAATGTTGCGCATACGGCATCAAGGCCGTAAACAGCTCGACGTTCAGGCGTCGGATCTCATCCTCGTCCCCTTCCGCTGTCCAGCCATAAGGCAACAACGGATGGATAACTACGTGTTTACAACGCAGATAATACGCCCCCTCGATCTCTTTTACATAAAGCCGAAAATTTTTCGCGCGGCTTTCCGCCGTCGTGTCGTCCGTCGGCCAAAGTCCGTGCAACTGACGAATCTCCACCCCCGCCGCATCCGCCGCGTCCGCAACCTTTGTCAAATACGCACGAAAGCCTTCGTCGTCCAATGCGTACAACGGACTGTCGGGCGACATCAACCCTCTATAATCCACGCAATCGTAACCGTGACTTTTTAACTTTTTCAAGCCTTCCGCATAATCCTCGAAACCAAAATACGCAGTCGACTCCAACCCTGTTTTTATCATTTTTTTATCCTTTTATATTTTTCTCTGTTTACAGTATAATACAATTCAACGGATTTTTCAATACTTTATACGCAACTTTGCGAAAAAGCGCCTCAAGCTTTGAGGCGCTTTCTCTCGTTTTACTGTTATGAATCAAAATATTCGTCGTCCGAATAACCGTTATTGTAGCTATCGTTGCCGCTATCTCCATCCTTTTGTTTACGGTTCTTGCTTGCGCGCACGATCAGATATACGGCAAGCGCGATCAACGCGATCGCGATCACGACCGTCATGATCGTTTTGGTTGGCACGGTCTTTGTAAACACTTCGTCGATCCGTTCCACCACAAGGACAACAGGGATCCCCGTCGTTTCCGTGAACTCCGCAAGCGCCGCATTCACCGTTTCTTCCGTCAGCGCCATCTCCGTTTTGTTCGTCAAATGCGAATCTACCTGCGTATGCTCCTCGTTGCACGTATACGAAACGTATCCGCCCTGGACGATATGCTCTTGCATGGTTCGCACCATTTTCGCAAGATCGGTATCCAAAGAATATTTATACGAGCTTTGGTTTACGGACGCAGCGATCGCACGGCCAAACTCCGTCTGTTCGTTACCGAACATATCCCCGATATTGACATTGATATGATCCCCCACCCAAGCAATATAAGCGTAATCGTAATACTCTTCCTCATCGACCAGGAAAACAAGCATAAGATTGTCTTCATAGGCAGTCGAAGCGCCGAATTCCGCAGCATACTGCGCGTCCGCGTAGTCCTGAAAAACATTTTCGTCGTACGTGCTTACACCACCGCGCGAGAGGATGGAAAACGCCGAACCGAACGAGCTGATAAGCATGATTACCGCGACTAGTACCAGAATGATCGGCAAAAGAAGGATCCCCAGCAAACCTCCCAAGCAACCACCACCGCCATAATAACCTCTCGGGCCGTAAAACCAGCCGCCCCAAAATCCGCGCGGCCTTCTCGGAGGTCTATGCGGGGGTCGCGGTCCTCCGCCAAATCCGCCGCGAAAGCCACCGCCTCCGCCGCTGTGGAAACCTCCACCACCACCGCCGCGAAAACCACCGCCTCCGCCTCTTGATCCACCACCGGGTCCGGGCATAATTTTTTCCTCCTTGTTTTGATTATTGATATCAGAATAATATCATAAATCAAAGCATATGTCAAGAGAATTGGGGTAAAAATTTAAAAAATTTTCCCCCAAAAACATGCGTTCGCATTTTTAACTCGAACATATTATACTATGCCGTTTC
>JBGVRF010000068.1:0-10108 GCA_045128175.1 Candidatus Scatosoma sp. | reverse complement strand
CCTTGAAGGTTCGCCGCCCATCAGCTTTTTCTAAAAAGCGTAATATAGGTTTTACCGTATTTACGCTCGTCATATTTTTCAAGCCCGCTCACCTCGCCTTCAAACGGGCGGTCGCGCTCGTACACGGCGATCCCATTTTCGGAAAGCAAGCCTCTTTGCGAGATCTTTTCAAGCGCCTTCACGCCGTAATCGAAACGGTAGGGAGGGTCGAGAAAGATCAGGTCGAAAGGACCTCGAACGGTATCCAAACACACCGCGTAATCGTAATTAATAAGCTTGGCTTCTTCGCCTCCGACGGGTATTTTCAACGCCGCAAGGTTCTTTTTCAAAATCGCAAGGCTGTCCTTCGCGCAATCGTTGAACACGACCTCTTTCGCGCCGCGAGATAAGCTTTCCAACCCCAACGCGCCGCTACCTGCAAAAAGATCCAGAACACGCGCGCCGTACAGCTTTAAAGCGAGGATGTTAAAAAGAGCTTCTTTCGCCCGATCGGACGTAGGACGAACATCCTGCCCCGTAAATTCCGCAAGTACTCTGCTTCTGTATTTTCCGCCGATAATTCTCATACGATTTCACTCCGATCCATCTACCTTTCTTTTTCAACGCGTACCTGCCCGCCTGTTTCCACTTATTTGCGTTTTTTGGGTTTTGTTCCGGGCAGTCCGCCGTAATTGATTTTTTTAACTTTTTCCGCTTCCGCCTTCGCCGCTTTGTCCGCAAGCTCTTGCTGGCGAATTGCCTTGTTACGACGAGCATACGCGCCGATGATATAGAATACGCCGGAAATCACGATAGGCAACAGCGCGAACAGGGCGGTAAGGAAATAGCTGACAGCCGCGCCGTTCAGGTTGGCATAATAGAAGGGTAAAATCGTCCAGCCGGATAAAAACATACCGATCAACACGAATACCGACAGCGCCCCGCCGCTTAATTGTTGCGTATCGATCGCAGACTGATTACATCCGAAAACGATCGCGAAAATAATCGTATAGATCGCTGCAAAACCGCCGATCGCAAATCCTTTCCAAACGCGGTATTCCTTTGCTTCTTTATGATTGGACATTTTATAGCCCATACCGTATTCGTCCATTGAAGTACGTTTTACGTTACCACTGACGAGCATTTCATATTGATTTCCGCCGTTTGCCCACATCACCAATCCGTTATACGCGCAAGCCGCAATACCGCAAATCAACGTCCACATCAGTGCGTTGTTGTCCCATTGCAAATTTTCCACGTCCTTCATCGTCAGCATCATAAGTACAGCGCCCGCACAGAAATACATAAGTGCCGCAGGGATCGAGCTTTTAAAAAGCTCCCACGTGTATCTGCCAATTTTTTTGAGTGTTTTCTTAATTTTTGCCATAACCGTAATTCTCCGATCAATAATTTTTTCTTTTTTGTAAAAATCCCGTTTTATCTTTTCGTCGCAACGATCCGCTTGTCCGTCACGATCACGTCCACGCGCTCGTCCCACGCCTCCGTCGGTACGCTGTGCACAATTTGAAAATCGTAACAGTACGCGACCCGTTTTGCTTTAGGATGACGTTTCAGATACCGATCGTAATACCCACCGCCGTAGCCAAGACGACCTCCTCGCTCATCTACGGCAAGCAACGGCAACACGACCACGTCGGGATCGCCCTCCCATGTCGCCCCAAGCGGCTCGCGGATGCCAAGATCGGAAAGAGTAAGCTCCTCCCCGTATAAAACGGCGGACATTTCGCCTTTCTCCACGCGCGGACAATAGACTTTTTGGTCCGCTTGCAAAAGCCTTTCGATCAGCTTATCCGTCGGGGCCTCCGAGGAAAAGGAAAGATATACGAACACCGTTCGTCTCATACCTGCCCCCGTCGAATCGTCAAAAATCGCTTTCCAAAAGTTCTCAGTCAATAATACTTCTTTAACGTCGCGATTTTCATTTTCACCCCGCCGTTCGCGCATATACGCACGCAAACGATCTTTCTTTCCCGCGGCGGCTACGTCGTCCGCCGCTTCAACAAAACGCAATTTATTCGTTGTCATATACAAACTCCGCGCGACGCGTTGCCGCGCACAATACTTCATACGAGATGGTGCCCGTAGCCTTTGCGACCTCGTCGGCATCCGACATGATCAAGACCTTTTGTCCCCGCTGTTTTCCGTTTTTACGCAGACACACGTCCATGCAGAGCGCGTTGACATTTTCTTGTTGATCGCAAACCCCGTTCACACGTTTCCGCAAAAAGCCGTCTGCGTACCCGAACCGACACACGGACAAGCGTTTGGTCTCTTTAATCTCCGCCTCCGTCCGCGGCTTTCCGTAACCGAACCCGCCGTAAGAAATTTTGCGGTTTACCACGTTCATTGCGTACACAGTCATTCCCTTTTGCAAATTCAATCCGTCCGCGCGGCATTTTTCTTCACCGCATAACCCCTGCGGGAGATACCCATAAAGACCGATGCCGATCCTTATCATATCGAAAGCGAATTTTTCGTCACACAGCGCCGCATACGTACCACCCAGGTGCGCGATGACGGAAGGAAAATATCTTTTACACACCGCCACCGCCCGCGCGAACAGCTCCCGTTGTCCGATCGCCGTTTCCGTCTCACAGCAATATAAATGCGAATAGATCCCGACGACCCTAACAAACGGATCTCCCGACAGAAATTTACAGACCTTACCGAGCATAGAAAGATTCATTCCGTAACGGTTCATTCCCGTATTGATTTTTAAATGTACCTTTAACGGCAAGCGCCGTTTTCGGCAAACGCGACTAACGAGTTTCGCAGTCCAAAGGTCAGACACGCTGGCAATAAATTCGTTTACCGCCAATGCGTATGCCTCCTCTTCGCTCAACGGCGGTGTAAACACCAGCACGTCCTTACCGCAGGCAGCCGTCCGAATGGAAAGACCCTCTTCGATGATCGCAACCGCAAACTGATCGACGATCCCCTCTAAAGCGTTTACCACTTCTTCCGCACCGTGGCCGTAAGCGTTCGCCTTGACCACCGCGCAGATCTTTTCGCCTGTCAACGCCGAAAATTTCTCGGCGTTGCGCCGTATGTTTCCCAAATGAATTTCCGCTTTGATTTTCTGCACGTTTTATTATACGCGCGCAAAAGCGGAAATTGACCCTTTCGCCGTTATTTACTGAAAATAATACGGTGACAGTTATCGCACTCGATCGTGCCTCCGCCCGTGAGCTTGCTCCTTGCGGCAAGCGGCGGTTCCATACTGCAATAGGGACATCGATTTCCCGTCAGCTCGCCCACGACGGGGAAAATACGCTCCTTCCGTTTCGTTCGGTAGATCTCCATCATATTCGCGGGAACGTTTTTCTCTACATCCGCAAGCTGCGTTTCGATCTCTTTGCGCTCCGCCTCCTTCGACGCCTTCACCGCCTTATATTTTTTGAATACCTCGGGCGCCTGTTTCTCTATGGCGATGACCTGTTTCTTCAGCTTTTGATACTCTTCATCCGTCGCTTTGATATTCGCCGTCAACGCATTGAGATCTGCTTTGATCTTCTTCAACTGATCGACGATGGACTGTGCTTTCTTCTTATAAAAAGCAATGTCTGCGCCCCCTGAAACGAGTTCGTCCAAATGCTCGAATTCGCCCAGCGTCTCTTCCGTTTCCTGATACTTTTTGGACAATTCGGCCGCTTCTGCTTTAAGCGACGTCGCTTTCACATCCAGCGAATCCAATTTTTCGGGCGCGGTTTCCAAAAATTTCTTTACCTTCACGTACTCCTTTCTCTCGTCGCACCCCGCCAACTCGCGCTCTAATTTATAAAGCTTCGTGTCAATCTCCTGGTAGTTCAAAATTGCCTGTAATTGTGACATACTTCTATCTCCTCCCGTCAAAGCAGATTTTCGTCCGTATGATACGCACACGGAATTTCCAGTCTTTGACGGATTTTTTCATAATATTTTTTAAATCCGTAATGCTCAGATGCATAATGGGTCAACGTAACAACCGCTACCCCCAACTCTGCCGCCAAGCTGAGGACATGATGTTTAAAATCGGACGAAACGACAACGTCCGCGCCGTGCTTTTTCGCAAACGCGATCGCGCTTTCATCCGCCCCCGCGCCGCAAAAACTTGCAACGCGTTTGATTTTCTCTTCTCTATCGCCGTAAACCGAAACACGACCATTGCCGAATAGTTTTTCCATCCCTTCCGCCAACGTTTTCAATTTCGTTTCGGGAACGTCGTATACTCTGCCGTATGCGCCCCCCGAAAAAGTGTTCATCGTCGCAACAGGTTGCCCGTAAAAGTTCGGTGAACGCATACCTGCCCCCTCCGTTTCCTTTTTTTTGGAGCCGACACAAGCCGCGAGATACACGCCATTCATCAGGCTCTCGTCCGTCCCACCGGGCGCAAGATCGAGATTGAGATGCATGGAAATGACGGAAATACCCTTTCGGATACATTTGACAAGCTTTCCGCCCACAAGCGATTCGTCATCGTAAAGAATACGGTTAAGCTTCCCGAAGATCGCAGGATGGTGAGTGATGATCAGATTTGCGCCCCGCTCGATCGCGTCATCGATTGCTGCAAGGCTGAGATCAAGTGAACAAACGACGCCTTTGATATCCTCGCCGACATCGATCAAAATACCACTATTATCATACCAACCGAGCGTAGAACATATTTCGTCGCTGAGCCGCTTGGGCGCGAGCTCGTCCGCTATATTATATATATCACTTAATTTCACCGCCGAGTACCCCCTGCAATTTTTTCTTTCGGACCTCCAATTCCCGTTTGCTCTCCTCCTGCAACGCGGGATTGGACAAATAAACGTCTATATTTGCAACCTGTTTCTTCGTCCTATCGACGAACGCCTTTGGCATTTTTTTAAGATTTTCTTTACCGAACTCATACTCCGCAGAAGAATAATCTCGTACCTGCCCCCCTCGTTTTGCTTTTCCGCCGACAATCACGTCGTAAAATTTTCCGTCCTCAAACGTAAAATCCCTTTCGATCGATCCGCCGTTTTCGAGGATATATCGCCGCAGCTTTTCCGCATCGTGCATAGGCTGAAAAACAAACCGATCGGGCATAAAACCGTATTTTTTATCGGATAGGATATCTACGATCTCGCTACCGCCCATGCCCGCAATCAGCACCTGCTCCGTATCCGAAGGCACTCCGTAAAACCCGTTCCCGAGGACCGAAACCGCCCTGCCGTCGAAAATATATTCCGCCAGCAACGCTTCTGCTTTGGCAAGGCTCCCCTTGCTGATATCGGACAAGATCGCCCTTGTGCAGAGTCCGTTTTTAAGCATATATTCCGAACAATACCCGTGATCACACCCTACGTCTGCAAACGTCCCGCAAGGCACAAGCAACGAGCAAAGCGTATCGATACGTTTACTGTAACCCATTATTCCAGAAAATCTTTCAAACGCTTACTGCGGGAAGGGTGACGGAGCTTACGAAGCGCCTTCGCCTCAATCTGGCGAATACGTTCACGCGTAACGTTAAATTCTCTGCCTACTTCCTCCAACGTCCTGGGTTTCCCGTCGTCAATGCCGTAACGCAGACGCAACACCTTTTCCTCACGCGGAGTAAGCGTGTCCAATACACCCAAAAGCTGTTCCTTAAGCATAGTAAACGCAACGGAATCGCTAGGGGTCGTCGTCTTTTCGTCCTCGATGAAATCACCGAGATGACTGTCCTCCTCCTCGCCGATGGGAGTTTCCAGCGATACGGGGTCTTGCGCGATCTTCTGGATCTCGCGTACGCGATCTTCCGTTACCCCCATCTTTTCCGCGATCTCGCTGGGCAAAGGCTCGCGTCCAAGCTCCTGCAACAGTACGCGCTGTACTCGCGTCAGTTTATTGATAGTCTCCACCATATGCACGGGGATACGAATGGTACGTGCCTGGTCCGCGATCGCGCGCGTGATCGATTGACGGATCCACCACGTCGCGTAGGTGGAAAATTTGAAGCCTTTCTGATAATCGAATTTTTCCACGGCTTTCATAAGCCCGAGGTTTCCTTCCTGAATAAGATCGAGAAAGAGCATACCGCGCCCGACGTAGCGTTTTGCAATGGAAACGACCAAACGCAAATTGGCTTCAGACAGACGTTTTTTCGCCGCCTCGTCGTTTTCCAGCATACGCTTTGCGAGGTCGATCTCTTCATCTGCCGACAACAACGGCACGCGCCCGATATCTTTAAGGTACATTTTGACGGGGTCATCCAATCCGATATCGGAAAGCGCCTGCTCGAACAGCTCGCGGTCGCGCTGATCCTCGTCTACGATCTGGATCCCCGCTTCCCCGAGAGATTTGTAAACGTAATCGATCTGATTGGCGTTCGTGTCGTATTTTTCCATGATATCGCAAAGCGCGTTCGTGGAAATGCTGCCTTTCTTTCCGTAATTGCTGATAATGCCTGCCAAAATTTCGTTAAGTTTTTGATCGGATATATTCACCTTTTTATCCTCCGTTTATACCCAAACAGTTTTCTGTTTTTCTTTTCTGATTTCTTCTCGTTTTCTCTTTCATCGCATACCTGCCCGCGGCATAATGCGATCTCAGCCTTTCTTGAGCCTGTTTCTGTCCTGCACGCGTTCGCTCAGCTGTTTGGCGATCCGCTTGCGGTCTTCCTCGTTTTCCGCCGCTCCATATCGCTCGTTCAGTGATGCGATCTCCGTTTCGATCTTTTCCAATCGCAACGTTTTTACGCTATCCTCAAAAAAACGCTCCGCGACCTCGCCCGTCAGCTTTTCACCGTAATTAAGATCAAGGATCTCGTTCAATTCGGGACTGCCCTCGTCCAAAAACTCGAACAGCTCGCTCGGACGAATACGCTCGCCCGCACGCTCTTTGTCCAAAATGTACTCTACGATGATTTTATGTTCTTCGTCGAAAACGGACAGCTCGCTCACGTCAAAGCTTTTCGCGTACGGCTGAGAAAACAGCTTCGCCGCAAGGATAAAGCGCATCGCCTTTCTCTGCTTGTCCGCGCCCGCCGCCGTTTCGGATATCTTCTTCTTCGGCAAGGTCGCTTCAAGCCCCGGTTTCTCCTTCACAACGCTTTGCAGATCGCGCTCCAAAGCACTTATCGAAATGCCCGTCCGGTCGCGAAGCTTGTTCAGGAGCTCCTCGCGTACGCTTTCGCTCTCCGCCATTTTCACCACCTTCAGCGCCTCGGAAACAAAACGACGTTTTTCCTCCGTTTTATTGAGGTCATATGCCCGTTCCAGAGCATGTAACCGATAATCGATCAGCGGCATCGCCTCGTCCAGACATTTCTGATACGCCTCCTGCCCCTGTCGCGCAACGTCGTCGGGATCCAAGCCCTCGGGCATCGGTACGACCTTGAGTTGTAAGCCTGCGTCGTCCAGAATATCCAAACCGCGAAGATCGGCCTTCTGTCCCGCGAAATCCCCATCATAACTGATGAGCACGTTGTCCGTATATCGTTTAATGAGCCGCGCCTGTTCTTTTGTAAGCGACGTACCCATAGAAGCAACGACGTTCTTGAATCCTGCCTGATAAAGGCTGAGGGTGTCCATGTACCCTTCGACGATAATAACCTCTTTTATTTGTTGCTCGCGCTTCAACTTTTTCAACAAATTGATATTGTAAAGAGTTTTACTCTTATCAAACAGCATCGTTTGTTTCGTGTTTTTATATTTCCCGAAATCCGTTTTTTCCAATACGCGACCACCGAACCCGATCACCTCGTCAAATGCGTTGATGATGGGAAAAATCAATCTGTTTCCCAACGAATCGAACATTCTTCCGGTTTTCGAATTGACGGAAAGCACGCCGCTGTCGATAAGATCTTCTCTGCAATATCCCTTCCCCACCAAATACTCGGGTAAAGAATTATAGTCCAACGAAACGCCAAGCCCGAATTTTTTCACCGTCGTCGGTGCCAAGCCTCGTTTCGTGATATATTGCAAAAAAGGTTCCGCTCGCTTATCGCCGCTGTACAGATTGGAAAGATAGAATCGCGCGGAATCGAGCAATATTTTCGCCATATTTTCCCGTTTCTTCTTCCTACGAAGAGATTCTTCGGTATCGAAATTGCTTTCTGGAACAGTCATTTTGGCGCGCGCCGCAAGGATCCGCACAGCGCCCATAAAATCGGTAGATTCCATTTCACGGACAAAACTCAGTACATCACCCGACACGCCGCAACCGAAGCAATGATAAAACTGATCCGCTTCATTGACCGAAAACGAAGGCGTTTTTTCATGATGAAAGGGACAGCAAGCCCAGTGATTTCCGCCTTTACGGTCGAGTGCGATATAACTGCCGATCACCTCCACGATATCGTTCCGTTGTTTGAGCGCGCGCAGAAATTCTTGAAATTCCGCATCACGAGCTCTGTTGTCGATCATGTAATTGCACCTCCAATGGAAAAGGTCGAGGGGATGAACAAGCTTTCGAATACGCCGATCGCATATCTGTCCGTCATACCCGACAAATAATCGCACACCACCACTTCCTTATCGTATCTTTCCAATAATTGCGCATACGGCGTCGGTAATTTTTCCACGTGTTTCATAAAATATTGGAACATCTGCGTGAGCATACGCTCGGCGCGTTCCTGTATCGCGATATTCGTCAGCTTGTATACCCGTTTAAACATAAACTGACGCAACTCGTTCGTCGCCGCCATCACTTCGTCCGACATCCGTACGTGTTCTTTGCCGAGCGAGTTTTTATAAATATCCTCGATCGCTGTATGGATCCGCTCTTTGGTGACACGCCCCAAAACCGCCACCGCATTTTGCGGCAGATCACTGTCTTTCAACACGCCCGCACGGATCGCGTCCTCGATATCGTGATTGATATACGCGATACGATCGGCCAGCGATACGGCTTCCCCTTCGGGCGTTGCAGGCTTTCCCGAGCTCTTATGTTGCAATATACCGTCACGAACCTCGTACGTAAGATTGAGCCCCCGCCCGTCCTTTTCTATGACGTCAACAACACGCAGAGATTGCTCGTTATGCATAAAGCCGCACTCGGTAACGCTGTTTAAAATGTGTTCGCCAACGTGCCCGAACGGCGTATGCCCCAGATCGTGTCCAAGCGCGATCGCCTCGGCAAGATCCTCATTGAGTGAAAGCGAACGCGCGATCGAACGGGCGATTTGCGATACGTCGACCGTATGCGTCATACGCGTGATGTAATGATCTCCTTCGGGCGCAAAAAATACCTGCGTTTTATTCTTCAGACGCTTGAACGAGTTGCTGTAAATGATTCTGTCACGGTCACGTTGAAAGTCGGTGCGGAACTGACACGCTTCTTCTACACGGGCGCGTCCTTTGCTTGCGGACGATCTCGTCGCATACGGCGAGAGGAACAATTCCTCATTCGCACAAGTTTTTTCTCTTACGTTGCCATACTGTATTTTATCCATATTTTTCCCCTTTCGACACCCGCTCAAACGCAGGAAAATCCACGCATTATATACGATTTCGCTTTTTACATTTTATATATTCGACAAAACTTTCAAAATCCCTCTTTTTTTTAGAAAAAATTTTGATTTTTCTTTTATTTTTCATATTTTCTCGTATTATTATCAAACAGCGCAAAAATCGTCCGGCGTTTTCGGTAACACAAGCCTTTTAACGCTCGTAGACTTTAGATATAAAGTAAACATAATTTTTCTGATTTTTTCAAAAAAGTTATAATTTCGGCAAAAAAACGCTTGACTTTACTTATAGAAAGTGGTATTATATTTAAGCTGTCAGGCAGGAAAGCCTGTAACGCGAATATATTGAGGCATAGCGCAGTTTGGTAGCGCGCTTGGTTAGGGACCAAGAGGTCGTGGGTTCAAGTCCCGTTGCCTCAACCAAAAAAGAACGCAGAAAAGGATACAATTATTTGTGCCAATTCTGCGTTCTTTATTGCTTTTTAGGGGTATTTTGCTCTTTCAAAGTCTAAAAATCATAGTTTGCGATAAAAAGAGTCTATCTTTCGGAGGTGTTTGCGCCGTTGGTGGATGGGCTTTTTGCTTTCGTTAAAATTTAGCCCCTTTTTATATTTATCTCCAATTTTTATATTGATTTTCCGCCAAAATAGTGATATAATGATAATGCCAAACCAACTGAATATTTTAAGCAAGGGCTATTTTTATCTTTATGGG
>JBGVRF010000067.1:0-9690 GCA_045128175.1 Candidatus Scatosoma sp. | reverse complement strand
AAAGACGCCTAAGTTCTCTACGAGAGCTTATACGAGATGCACCATCTGCGGAAGACCCCACGCGGTTTTGAGAAAGTACGGTGTATGCCGTATCTGCTTCCGTAACCTTGCGTAGAAGGGAGAAATTCCCGGCGTTAAGAAGTCGAGCTGGTAATAGGAGGTAAGAAAAATGACAGATCCTATCGCAGATATGCTTACTAGAATCAGAAACGCGATCACGGCAATGAAAGAATACGTAGAGATCCCCGCTTCCAATGAAAAGAAAGCGATCGCAGAGATCCTTCTCAACGAAGGTTGGGTAAAAGACGTAAAGATCGTCGAAGACGGCTACAACGGCAAGATCGCGATCACGCTTAAATACAATGATAAGAAGTCGGTCATCAGCGGCTTGCGCAGAGTATCCAAACCCGGTTTGCGTACCTATGCAGGCGTTGAAAATATGCCCAGAGTTCTCGGTGGCTTCGGTACGGTTATCCTTTCCACCAACAAGGGCATCATGACCGGTAAAAAAGCAAAGGCAGCCAACGTAGGCGGCGAAGTCCTTTGCGAGATCTGGTAATAGGGAGGTTATAGCAATGTCGAGAATTGGTAAAATGCCCATTGCGCTTCCCGCAGGCGTAGAAGTTAAATTTGAAAACAGCGTTGTTACCGTTAAGGGCCCCAAAGGCACCTTGACGAGAGAGATCGTTGGCAACATCGGCGTTGAAGTAGAAGGCGCAAACGTCGTTGTCAAGGCTTTGGACGATGCTACAGACACCAACGCGAAGCACGGCTTGTATCGCGCGCTCCTCAACGGTATGGTTACGGGCGTTTCGAACGGCTTCGCGAAATCGTTGGAGGTTAAGGGTGTAGGTTGGAAAGCTGCAGTGCAGGGCAACAAGCTTGTCCTCAACGTAGGTTTCTCCCATCCCGTAGAATTCGTAGCGCCCGAAGGCATCAAGTTCGAATGTCCCACGTTGACGGAGGTCGTCGTATCGGGGATCAGCAAAGAGCTTGTTGGTCAGACGGCTGCGAATATCAGAGCAATCAGAGTACCTGAACCTTATCATGGATACGGTATCCGCTATAAGGGCGAGAACGTAGAACATAAAGAATCCGATAAGGGTAAGAAATAAGGAGCGTTAAAGTATGATTTCTAAAATTGATAAAAATGCAGTCAGACAGAGACGCCACGCACGCGTCAGAAAGACGGTTACGGGCACGGCTGAAACGCCCCGCATGAACGTATACAGAAGTCTTAACCACATCTACGTACAGGTTATCGATGATCGTAAAGGCAATGAAAAGGGCGGTGTAACACTTGCGGCTGCTTCTACGATGGATAAGGCTGTAAAAGAACAGATCGCCGGTCTTTCCAAGACCGAAGCTGCTAAAGTTGTCGGCAAAGTAGCTGCTGAAAGAGCACTTGAAAAGGGCGTAAAAGCAGTTGTATTCGACAGAGGCGGTTACCTTTACACAGGTCGTGTAAAAGCGGTTGCAGACGGCGCAAGAGAAGCCGGACTTGATTTCTAAGGAGGTGGAACTATGGCAGAAGAAAAGAGAGAAAGAAGACCTCAGAGAAGACAGGCCGAAGACGATGGGCTTATCAAAAAGCTTATTGAAGTAAACCGTGTAACGAAGGTTGTTAAGGGTGGTAAGAATATGCGTTTCGCAGCGCTTGTCATCGTAGGCGACGGCAACGGTAAAATCGGCGTTGCAACGGGTAAAGCGAAAGAAGTTCCCGAAGCAATCGAAAAAGCTACTCTGAGAGCGAAGAAGAACATGGTTTCCATATCCATTGTAAACAACAGTATCCCTCATACGGTAGTTGGCAAATTCGGCCGCGGCGCGGTCCTCATGATGCCGGCTGCAGAAGGTACCGGTGTTATCGCGGGCGGTCCCGTCCGTGCGGTCATGGAAGCAGTAGGTATCAAGAATATCAGAACGAAATCTCACGGCAGCCAGAATCCCGGTAACTGCGTAAAGGCAGCGATCGAAGGTTTGAAAGAGCTGAAGACGGCTGAACAGGTTGCAGCGCTTCGCGGCAAGGCCGTAGAAGAAATTTTGAGCTGAGAAACGGAGGATTTAAGACATGGCAAAGATTAAAGTAACGCTTGTGAAAAGCACGATCGGGCAGATCGATTCCGTAAAAGGGACGGTTGCTGCGCTCGGTCTTAAAAAGATCCGTTCTTCCAAAGAACTTGAGGATACCCCCGCAATTCAGGGTATGATTGCGAAGGTTAAGCACCTCGTCAAAGTAGAAAACATCTAAGGAGATTTATCATGAGAATAGATACTCTTTCTCCCGCAGAGGGAGCAACCAAAGCGACGAAAAGACTTGGTCGCGGTATCGGTTCGGGTACGGGTAAAACCTCCGGTAAGGGTCACAAAGGACAGTGGGCTCGTTCCGGTGGCGGCGTACGTCCCGGCTTTGAAGGCGGTCAGATGCCTATCGCGCGTCGCGTACCGAAGAGAGGCTTCAACCATAACAACAAGAAAGTGTACGTAATCGTTAACCTTTCCGACCTTGCGGAACTTCCCGAAGGAACGGTCGTTGACTACGGATTCGTTATGGAAAACGGTCTTGCGAAAGAAGTAAAAAATAACTGCGGACTGAAGGTTCTCGGCGGCGGCGAATTGAATGTCGCGCTGACCGTGAGAGCTGCGAAGTTCTCTGCGTCCGCCAAGGAAGCTATTGAAGCTGCCAAGGGCACGGCGGAGACCCTTTAACTGACGAAACGGTAACACGGAAAACTGCAGTTAAGCGGTTTTCCGTAGTTCGCGTTATTTCTCCCCCGCGCGTTTCGTGCGGAGTTCTCCGGGCGGAACGTAAAAAAACCTTAAACGGAGAAAAAAAATGTTACAAACAATTATCAACGCTTTTAAAGTAAAGGAGATCAGACGTAAAGTCTTTATGATGCTTTTGCTTCTTCTGATCTTCCGTATCGGCTGCTTTATTCCGGTTCCCGGTTTGGACAGAGTGGTCTTCGGTGAACTTTTTACCGGCGATTCCGCTAACGATTTCTTGGCTCTGATGAGCAGCATTACCGGTGGCGCGCTTGCGCAGGGTACCGTATTTGCGCTTGGTATCGGCCCTTACATTAACGCTTCGATCATTATGCAACTTCTCAGCGTCGGTATTCCCGCACTGGAAAGAATGTCAAAACAAGGCGAGGAAGGCAGAAAGAAGATTGCGCAGATCACGCGTTACGTAACCATTCTTCTTTCTGTTATACAGTCGGTTGGTATCATTATCAGCTTTGCAAATCAGTCGGGCGCGATTCAGACGTCTTTGTTCTTTGGACAGACATGGATTGCCGGCGTATTCATGACTATCGTCTACACGGCGGGTGCGCTCATCGTAATGTGGCTTGGTGAAAGAATTACCGACTACGGCGTAGGCAACGGTCAGTCTATGATCATTTTCATCGGTATCTTGTCGACTGCAGGTTTGCAGCTTCTCAACAAGGTTAAAGCTATTTCTTCGGATATCGGCGTGATCTGGGAGCTTGTTGCATTCCTTTTGGTCAGCGCGGTAATCTTCTTTGCAATCATTTACGTGGACCTTTCCGAAAGAAAAGTTCCCGTTCAATATGCAAAACAGGTCAAGGGCAGGAAGATGTACGGTGGCCAGTCCTCCTCGATTCCCATCAGGATCAGCGGCGGCGGCGTTATGCCTCTCATCTTCGCGTTCTCTATCCTGAGCTTCCCTCAGATGATCTGCAGCATGGTAGATCCGGCAGGCGAAGGTTGGTTCACCATTTTCTGGAATAACTATATGTCCGCTTCGGCTACGGAATGGGGCGCAGTAGTATACACGCTCGTTCTTTGCATATTGATCTTTGCATTCTCGTTCTTCTATGCGCAGATGCAATTCAATCCCGAGGACATTTCCAGAAGTATTCAGCAGAACGGCGGTTTTATTCACGGTATTCGTCCCGGTAAGGCGACGGAGAATTATCTGAAAAAGATATCCAACCGTATCACGCTGTTCGGCGCTATCTATCTCTCGCTCGTAGCGTTTATTCCTTCCGTTGCGTTCGCGTGGGCATCGTTCGACCTCGTCAACGTGTTCTCCACGACGGGTATTCTGATTATCGTATCCTGTGCAATGGAACTTGAAAAGCAGCTTCAAGCGCAGCTGATGATGAAGACCCACAAAGGGTTCTTGAAATAAGAAAAAGGCTTTTGCGCTTCGTTTCCGATCGAAGCGAAGCGCGAAAGTTTTCTTGATGAATAGCGGTTTTGCTACATAACGGATTTAAGGAGTATTAAAGTTATGAATATTATTCTTCTCGGTGCGCCCGGCGCGGGCAAAGGGACGCAAGCCTCGAAAATTTCCGACGGTTACGCGTTGCCGCACATTTCTACGGGTGATATCTTCAGAGAAAATATCAAGAATCAAACCCCGATCGGTCTGGAAGCGAAATCGTACATTGACAAAGGGCAGCTTGTGCCCGACGATGTAACTTGCAGGATTGTTGAGGATCGTTTGCAGAAAGCCGATTGTGAAAACGGCTATATGTTGGACGGTTTTCCTCGTACTATCGCGCAGGCGGAGGCGCTGGATAAGATCACGAAGATCGATCTCGTCATCAACGTAGACGTAGATCATTCTCTTTTGATGGAGCGTCTTTGCGGCAGACGGGTCTGCAAGGAATGTGGCGAGAGCTATCACGTTTCGAAGATCGGCGATGCGACGAACTGTACCCGTTGTGGCGGTGAACTGTATCAGAGAAAGGATGACAATCCCGAGACCGTACAGAGCCGTTTGGACGTATACAACGCGCAGACAGCACCCTTGATCGAGTATTATCAGAAAAAAGGCTTGCTTTTCAACGTAGAGGGGAACAACTCTCCCGAAGAAGTTTACGCCCAGATCTCGAAAAAGCTCGACGCAATGAAATAAGTTATGATTCACGTAAAAAGCGAGAAAGAAATTGAACTGATGCGCGAGCCTTGTAAGATCGTTCGCGATACGCTTGAGTTTGTGGGTTCGAAAATTTCTGCGGGCATGACAACCAAAGAAGTGGACGAACTGGTCGAGCGTTATATCCGTTCGGCAGGCGCTTATCCTTCCTGTCTCGGTTACGGAGGATTTCCCGCGTCGGCGTGTATTTCGGTCAACGAAATGGTCGTACACGGCATCCCCGACGATCGGATCATCAAGGAAGGCGACATCGTAAGCGTGGATCTCTGCGCTTATAAAAACGGTTATCACGGCGACGCTTGTCGGACTTTTTGCATCGGCAACGTTGCGCCTGAGGTAAAACAACTTGTAAAAGTTACCGAAGAATGCTTTTTTAAAGCAGTGGAGGGCTTAAAGGCGGGAACGCCGCTGTACGATATCGGCTATCGTGTGCAAAAGCATGCGGAAGCGCACGGATACGGTGTTATACGCGCTTATACCGGTCACGGAATCGGCAAAGAAATGCATGAAGATCCTTCCGTTCCCAATTATGGGAAGCTTGGCACAGGCGTACGCCTGAAAGCAGGTACGGTGATCTGCGTAGAACCCATGATCGCAATGGGCAGTTGGAAAGTCAATCTGCTGAACGACGGATGGGGCGCGGTGACTGTGGACGGTAAGCCCGCAGCGCATTATGAAAACACTTTAGTGGTGCGCGAAGACGGCGTTGAAATTCTTACTCTGTAAGAAAGAAAACGAACAGCAAAAAAAAGTAAACGCGGAACGAAGCCAGACTTCGGGAAGCAGATAAAAAAATTCGGAGGGAATTTTCTGTGTCTAAAGACGACGTAATCGAAGCGGAGGGCAAAGTCCTCGAAGCATTGCCTAACGCATTCTTCAAGGTACAGCTTTCCAATGGTCACATCATCACGGCATATATTTCCGGGAAACTCAAGATGAATTATATCAGAATTCTCGAAGGTGACACGGTAAAGCTGGAGATGAGTCCGTACGATCTGACGAAAGGCAGAATCACGTGGCGCGGTAAGTCTTAAAAACCTCGCAACGGAAACAGGTTAAACTAACTTTAAAGAACAAGGAGAAAATTACAATGAAAGTCAGACCTTCTGTAAAACCTATGTGCGATAAGTGCAAAGTTATTAAAAGAAACGGCCGCGTTATGGTTATCTGTTCCAAGAGCAAGAGCCATAAGCAGAGACAGGGCTAAAAACTGTTAAAAACATTTGAAAAAGCCACGAAAAATGCTTGACACCCTTGAGGAGATATGGTATAATATTATCATGTCGTAATCTGCGGAGTGCGACAAAAAAATGGTGGTTTTTTCCACAAAAAAATAATGTAATCAAGCTGAATTTCCGTAAAATTTTACGGAAACTCAGTTTTGTTGCGTTTAAAAGTCGTTACGATTTTTGGCGAAAAAGCCAAAAAAGCGGACAAGTATTGCAGGAAAAAGCGAAAATAATACAATGTGACCGACGAGGCATTTTCCACTGCCGGATCGGTACGCATTCGTTGGCGATAGATATAAATAAAAAAAGAACAAAGAATTAAGAAAACGGAGGACAGAAATCAATGGCACGTATTGCCGGTGTAGATTTACCCAGAGAAAAAAGAGTGGAAATCGGCCTTACCTACATTTATGGTATCGGTTTGACGACTTCCAAAAAGATTCTCGCTGAAACGGGCATCAATCCCGATACGAGAGTAAAAGATCTCAACGAGACGGATGTATCCAAACTGAGAGAATATATCGATCACAATTTGAGAGTAGAAGGTGAACTTCGCAGCGAAGTATCCCTCAACATTAAGCGCCTTATGGAAATCGGTTGCTACAGAGGCATCCGTCACAGAAAGGGCTTGCCCGTTCGCGGTCAGAGCACGAAGAGAAACGCTCGTACGCGTAAAGGTCCCGCTCGCGCGATCGCAGGCAAGAAGAAATAATTGAGGAGGCGATAAAAGATTATGGCACAAGTAAAGAAAGTCGCTTCTCGTAAGCGTAAAGAAATTAAGAAAATCGACAAAGGACAGGTTCACATCCAGTCCACGTTCAATAATACGATCGTAACGGTAACCGATATGAACGGTAACGCGATCGCACAGTCGAGCGCAGGCGCGCTTGGCTACAAGGGTAGCAGAAAGGGTACGCCGTTTGCTGCACAGATGGCTGCTGAAACGGCTGCAAAGGTCGGTAAAGAACACGGTCTTCGCAGCGTAGAAGTATATGTGAAGGGCCCCGGCGCAGGCAGAGAATCCGCAATCCGCGCGCTTTCCGCATGCGAATTGGAAATCACGTTGATTTCCGACGTTTCCCCCATCCCTCACAACGGATGCAGACCCCCGAAGCGTCGTAGAGTTTAATCAGGAGGCGATAGAAAATTATGGCTAGATACAGAGAAGCTAAGTGTAAACTTTGCAGAAGAGAAGGTGGTAAATTGTTCCTTAAAGGGGACAAGTGCTATATGGAGAAATGCCCTTTCAACAAGCGTCCGGTTGCACCCGGTCAGCACGGCGCGGACAGAAAGAAGGTTTCCGAATACGGACTTCAGCTTCGTGAAAAGCAGAAGGCAAAGAGAATTTACGGCGTTCAGGAAGGTCAGTTCCGTAAATATTACGAAAAGGCAGAACGCATGAAGGGCGTTACGGGTGAAAATATGCTTTCCTTGTTGGAAAGAAGATTGGACAACGTTGTTTTCAGAATGGGCATTGCTCCTTCGAGAACGATGGCTCGTCAGATCGTAAGCCACGCGCACCTTTCCGTAAACGGCAAAACGGTTACGATTCCTTCGTATGTCGTAAAAGCCGGCGACGTTGTCGTTGTTAAGGAAAACAGAAAGGGTAATAAGTATTTTACTGAGCTTAAAGAAACTAAAGCAAACAACAGCCTTGTAAAATGGGTTGAGTTTGACAGAGAAAAACTTGAAGGAAAGGTATTGGCTCTTCCTACCAGAGAAGACATCGACAGCCAGATTGCGGAGCATATGATTGTCGAATTGTACTCCAAATAATTGAAAAATATAAGGAGGTATCATAATGATCGAAATGGATATGCCCAAGCTCGAGGTGCTTGAAAATGACGATTTTTATGCGAAAGTCGTTTGCGAGCCCCTGGAGAAAGGTTTCGGTCTTACCATTGGAAACTGCCTCAGAAGAATTCTTCTTTCCGCATTGCCCGGCGCGGCTGTTGAAGGTATCAAATTCCTTGACGGTGGCGTCAAGCACGAATTTTCCGCGGTGGCGGGCGTGAAAGAAGACGTTACGGAAATTATTCTCAACCTGAAAACGCTTGCGATCAAGACGAAAGTAATCGAGAAGGATTATGAAAAGGTCCTGCATATTTGTAAAGAAGGTCCCGCTGTTTTGACGGGCAAAGATCTGAACATAGACGCAGAGATCGAGGTCATCAACGGCGATCAGTACATCTGCACGATCGATGAAGGCGCGAAGCTCGATGTCGAGCTGACCGTCGGTCGCGGCAGAGGTTACAGACCTGCAAAAGAAAACAAAAAACCCGTTATCGATTACATTGCGGTTGACTCCATCTACACCCCGGTACAGAAGGTCAATTACACCGTTGAACCTACGCGCGTAGGTCAGGCGGTGGATTATGACAAGCTGACGTTAGAGGTTTGGACGGACGGTACGTTCTCGGGCAAAGAGATTATTTCTTTGGCGGCGAAGATCATGCAGGATCACATCGGACTTTTCGTCAACTTGAGTGAGACGATCAAGGGTATGGACATCCTTGTTAAGACGGAAGACGATAAACAGCAACAAATTCTCAAAATGGCGATTGAGGAAATGGACTTGTCCGTCCGTTCGTACAACTGCTTGAAGAGAGCCAACATTCACACGGTCGAAGACCTCACCAAGAAGACGGAAGACGATATGTTGAAGGTAAGAAACCTTGGCAGAAAGTCGCTTGAAGAAGTCATTCAGAAATTGGATTCTTACGGCCTCGCATTAAAACAACAGGAGGATTAAAATTATGCCCAGAAAATTGGGAAGAACGTCCAAAGAAAGAATTGCCCTTTTGAGAAGTCAGGCATCCCAGCTTCTTTGGTACGGTAAAATTGAAACGACCGCTGAAAAAGCTAAAGAACTTCGTTCTTACGTTGAAAAGCTGATCACGAAAGCGGTAAATACGTATGATGATAACATCGAATTCGAAGTAACGAAGAAAGACAGCAAAGGAAAAGAGATCGTTGTGACCAACGTTAAAGACGGTCCCAAGAAACTTGCCGCTCGTCGTGCGATCATGGCTAAGACCTATGATCTTCAGGAAGTGAAAGCTTTCAATGAAAAGAAGAGTGAGTTTAAAGCAAGAACAGCTGACGTTCAGCACCCTTTGATGAACAAACTTTTCAACGAGATCGCGCCCAAGTATGCAGCTCGTAAAGAAGAACTTGGTCAGGGCGGCGGTTATACGAGAATTTATCTTCTCGGCGAGCGTCGTGGCGATGCTGCGCAGAAAGCGATCATCGAGTTGGTTTAATCGTTTTATTTAACGACAAAGTAAACACCTATGGGAATCTCCATAGGTGTTTTTGTCGTTAAGAAGTCGGCAAAAGGAAAACGTAACGTCATATCGGCTGTTCCAATACGCAAAGCATATAAAAAGCTTCACTTGTAAAAGCGAATAGTTTCAATGTTTTTTGTTGTGTTTCACACAACAAAAAGTTTCAATGTTTTTTGTTGTGTTTCACACAACAAAAAGTTTCAATGTTTTTTGTTGTGTTTCACACAACAAAAAGTTTCAATGTTTTTTGTTGTGTTTCACACAA
>JBGVRF010000066.1:0-4271 GCA_045128175.1 Candidatus Scatosoma sp. | reverse complement strand
TCGGGGTTGAGGAAACGCTCGAAGATCAAATCGTATCGGAGCGGATCCACGTCCGTGATCCCAATCGAATACGCAACGATACTGCCGACACCCGAGCCTCGCCCGGGGCCAACGGGAATGCCGTGCAAACGCGACCAGTTGATATAATCCCACACGATAAGGAAGTAATCGGCAAAGCCCATTTTGATAATGATACCGAGCTCATATTCTACGCGTTCTTTGATAGCCTGCGTAATATCACTGTAACGTTTGGGAAGACCTTCCCATGTGAGCCTTGTCAAATAATCGGGAGAGGTCGACCCGTCGTCCGGTTTATACAAAGGGATAAGCGATGTGTCACGAATAGGATCTCCTTTAGGGGTCAGATCGAATACACCTTCCTCCACTTTGTTTGCGATCACACGCGTATTGGAAATCGCTTCGGGGACGTAATGGAACAGTTCCAACATCTCGTCGCCCGATTTCATATAAAATTCATGCGTGTCGAATTTCATACGCTTGGGATCGGCAAGTGTCTTTTTCGTTTGAATACAAAGCAGAACGTCGTGCGCTTCCCAATCCTCTTTTTCGATATAATGGACGTCGTTGGTCGCAACCAGCTGGATATCCAACTCCCGCGCGATCTTGATAAGGTCGGGGATAACTTGCTTTTCTTCTGGAATATCATGATCCTGCAACTCGATATAAAAATCCTCGCCGAAGACCTCTTTCATCTCCGCCGCCCATTTTTTCGCGCCGTCATAATCACCGTTCATCAACAGTTGCGGCATTCGTCCGGCAAGACACGCAGAAAGACAAATCACCCCTTCGTGATGTTGCTTGATATAATCGTAACTGATACGAGGCTTGCCGTAAAAACCATCGATATAGGAAAGGGAGTCCAGCTTTACGATATTTTTATAACCCGTTTTATTTTTAGCGAGCAGTACGATATGCTCAGTCTTTGTGCCGGGGCGTTTATCGAAATGATCATCCGTCGCATACAGCTCGCACCCGATGATGTATTTGATTCCTTTCTTTACGCATTCTTCCGCAAAATACAACGATGCGTACATATTTCCGTGATCGGTCACCGCGCAGGTATCAATGTTGTTTTTCGCAAGATATTCGATCAGATCGTCCACCTTCGCGGCGCCGTCAAGCAGGCTGTATTCCGTATGCAGATGCAAATGTACAAAATCCGTCATGGCTCTTCCGTTTTCCTCATTCTTCCGTTGTTTCCGTATTATCTTCTCTCTCCGCCAACTCCATCAACCGCCGCATACGATGATTGAGACAGCTTTTACTTACTTTCAAATGATCTGCAAGCTCTTGCAAAGACATCGTCGGATTTTTCATCCGCGCTTCCGCTAATGCTTTCAGTTCATCGCTCAACTCTGCCAGTATACCTTTATCGAACAGTTTTTGGATCGCAACCACCTGCTTCACAGCTGCAATCGCCGCCTTATCGGCGTTTCCCGCCATACAGTTACGAGCGCGATTATCGCGGTTGGATTCATCGCGACGCTCCACCAGCGCCGAAAATTTTTTTAAAGCGTTCTCTGCGCCGATCACCGCCAGAAAATCGGAAATAACTTCCTTACTCTTAATATAGACCAAAAACGTTTCTTTTCTTTCCGTCAGCTTTGCCAGCAATTCGAATCCTTCCAGAATTTTACAAAAATCTTTCGCAGCTTTCCTTTCGGAAAAGACAATTTCCAAATGATATCCCGTCTTTGCGCCCTCCGACGGCAGAATGCAGCTGCCGCCGCCTAAAAACGCGCCGCGCACGTACGCAATTCTTCTTCTTTCGTCCGATACGAGAAGAGAAGATATCCCCTCCTTAAACTCTCCGCCGCCCTCCTTCAGAAGCCGTAACCCGATCAAAACCTCTTCAGAACACACCGACGGGCATTGCAAGATCAGCTTGTCCCGACCGCTCATGCGATCCATCGTCGCGTTTGAAACAAACAATTCGAATCCGAACGTTTCGAAAAATTCATGCATGAAAAACTCGGCCACGTTCTCCGTTTCACTGACAAGGAAAAAGGCCGGATCGCCGTCCTTCCACCCCAATGAACCGCTAGTGCGAACAAATGCGGACAATCCTGCTTTTTTTTCCGCAACAGTCCGCGCTTCCGAATTATTGCGTGCGATCAGCTCTTTTTTGATATCCGAAGTAAAACTCATTTCTATCCTTATAAATGTTTTTTAAACTCCGCAAAACGGAAATTGGGAAAACGCCCCTCGACGTTGTCGATCCGATCCAGCGGGAAATTCAATCTTGCCAGCTGTTCTTCCACCAGCTTCGTATCCCCGACTCTGCTTGCAGAATGTGCATCCGAATCGATAATAAAACGAGCCGACGTCTTTGCTACGATATCGGAAAGTTCTTCATCGGTGAGATGTACTTTTTTCGAATTCAATTCGATATACGTACCGTAATCAGCAGCGCATTTCGCCACCTCGACGGCATTCGTGGGACACATATAATTCAGATGTGTAATTACGTCAATAGGATTGTTTTTGATGGTATTAATAAAAGCCTTTGTGTTACGTTGTATCTGCTTATCCGTTTTGCGGTCAAGCATAGATTGAGATATCCAGTTACCGTACCCCATCTGCCAACGCTCGCGACGGGTGAGATAGCGTACGTAAACATGATGTCCGCAAAGATATACGTCGAAATTCTCATAATCCTTCTCCGTAAGATCAGCCACTCCCGATACGCTACGAATGTTTGATTCGATCCCCACCAGCACTCTTACGCCGTACTTTTCTTCCGCCGCTGCGCAATCTGCCTTATACTGCGGCACTTCTTTGCGGCGCAGCCCGTAAACGATATGCGAAAACCCGTGGTCGGTGATGGCGATCTGTTTCAATCCCAACTCGCTTGCCCGCGCCACGTTTTCCTCTACCGTATTTTTACCGTGCGAATACGGCGTATGCGTATGATAATCACCCGTTAAAATCACTGTTTTCTCCTTTTCTATCCGTTCGGATAGCGTATTTCTTCTCTCAGCTCGATATGAAAACATATCTGTACTTCGTTTTTTATTTGTGCGATCAGCCTCCGTATATCCGCAGCTGTCGCGCCTTTGTCGTTGATGATAAAATTTGCATGCAACTCAGACACCACCGCGCCACCGACTCGCTTGCCCTTCAACCCCGCTTTTTCTATCCATGCTCCCGCGAAGCTTCCTTCGGGGTTTTTGAA
This sequence comes from Candidatus Scatosoma sp., assembly GCA_045128175.1. Taxonomy (GTDB): domain Bacteria; phylum Bacillota; class Clostridia; order Christensenellales; family Borkfalkiaceae; genus Scatosoma. The sequence continues at coordinate 1,075 of JBGVRF010000066.1, read as the reverse complement.
TACGCATCCCATGCTCTTGCCTTTCGGCAAATGGACACGTCTTTGCGCATAATATTCGATACGCTCGTCGATTTCTTTTACCGTCCCGTCTTCCAAACGCAAATAGGCGCCAAGGATCACGTCGCCGTTTTCCATAAATACACTCTTTTTATAGGCATACCCACAATCCGCCTTTGGAACGACCAGCGTTTCGCCCTTTCGCCAAACCAATACGCTTTCAACGATCCTGTCAACGTAAACGCCGCCCGCGCCCGCATTCATAAACAGCGCACCGCCCAACGTACAGGGAATCCCATATAAAAATTCTACCCCTGTTTTCTTAGCAAGTCGGCACGTGCGTAAAAGCCCGGCAGCGGTTATCCCTGCCTCGACGAAATTTTCTTCCCCAAACTGCACACCTACCATTTTTTTCGTACAAACGACAGCGCGATCCATCCCCTCGTCGGGAGGCAATACGTTGGAAAGATTACCAAAAACACAGAACGGTGTATTTTCTTCCGTTAATCGCGTAAGAAGCCGTTGCATTTCCGCAACGGAACGGGGATAAAAAGCAATGGGCGCCGTTCCCCCGCAACCGATCGTACTGTGACGAGAAAAATCAAAAGGTCGTTCAGTGAGACAATCGGTATACACGGAAAAGTTGTCTATCAAATGTGTTCACTCCTATTTTATCATATTTTTTTTCTTTTTGAAAGTGTTTGACCGTATTTTTCCGAATTTTTTTATAAAGAGTTTTCCAATTCCTTTTATAGGATATGTATTGACAATGAAAAAATGTACTTTTGCGTAAAAACAATCTATTTATACTGTCAAAGAATATCGGCGTTCAATCGATTTTTATTATATCGCAAACATAATAAAAAGTCATCTTCTTCGACGAAAATTTTTGTTACTCTTCGTTACTATTATTTTGATTTCGATATATAATAAAGTACCGCCCGAAGCCTCGGGCGGTTTTTCATAACATATCAGCAGTCTTTGTTGCAAAAGAAATCGGTTGATTCCGCCGCGTCGGGCTTACGCCCCACCCCCCTGTTATACTGACGACCGTTCCGCAACTCCGGGACAGGGGTGG
>JBGVRF010000065.1:0-3826 GCA_045128175.1 Candidatus Scatosoma sp. | reverse complement strand
AATACGGCGAACAGCCCGGTATGCTGGATAAGTACGGTGAGCGAACGCGCGTCTACGACTACGCGCAGGAGCTCAACGCGCATATCCAGAGCTTTGCCGACGTGTATCTGACTTACGATTGGAAAGGCGCGATGACGTTCGAGGGTGAGGTAGGCGGCGAAAACGAGAATTTCAAGAATTTGCTTACGCCGCGTACGGAACATCCTGCACTCGTATCCCTTCAATCGGACGAGGATATTTTGGTGGGGACTTTCCACAACGGCGAAAATCATGGATTGATGATCGTCAATTATAACGATCCCGCATTGGAAGCGATGCCCGACGTTACGGTAAAATTCGATAAACCGTACGTCTTGACGGTGTATGCAAACGGAAGCAAGCGCGAGGTAACGATGAAATCGGATACGCATACCTTCCATTTGGCAAACGGCGGGGGGATCTTCGTGGAATTGAAAGAGATCTCAAAGCAGCCGCAAGACAGCGCTTCCGTTTCGAACGGCGATTCGGAAAACAACGGCTCGGCGTCTCAGGCGGCGGTCGGATGCTTCGGCAGCGGTGGCGTGGGAACGACGTGCGCTTTGGCAGCGGGTTTCTTCGGCGTGGTTATTAAAAAAAGAAAAAATTAGAAATAAGGAGATAAAAAAGATGGGAAAGAACAAAAAAATGTTGGTCGGCTTACTTTCGTTGTCGTTTGCGGTTTCGCTTTCGGGCGGTTTATTCGCAAGTGTAAGCGCGTATGCGGATACGCCCGCAACGGTAATGGATAACGCGGATCAGATCGGTGGCGAAGGCGCGGTAACGGCAGATATCTATGGGTTGGCATTGCAAAGCGGCGACGTTGGTTTCGGCACGGACGGCAGATACGTAACGAGCCAAGCGCCTACGGCGGCGCCTACCGCAAGCACGTGGTGGGAAGCGTATTACGGCTATGCGCAATATACGCTTTCGGGACAGAATGCCGTAACGGTAACGGTGGATGTCGATCCGACCGTAAAGGATAAGCTTTCGCCTGTATTCTGTTACGTGCAAGGCATAGGCGCGCTTGAGGTAAGCGATACGGCAGTGCAGATGTCGGAAAATTGGACGCGTATCACGTATACGTACGAAATATCCGATCCTGCGAAAGCGGAGTGGCTTCGCGTCATTCCTTCGGCGTACAGCGACACGGCGAACGGTTTGGAAACATGGCAGCAGCAGATCACGAAGGTGGAGATCTCGTACGTGGAAACGTTGCCCGAGAAGGATCCTGTGGTTACCCCTGATCCCGAACCCGAAACGCCTGTGGAGGTCGTGAAGATCGAGGACGCTTGCGGCGCGTTGGATAATTCGGTAAGCGCGGATATCTACGGAATGACGCTACAGAGCGGTGACGTCGGATTCGGTGAAGACGGCAGATACACGACGACTAAAGCGCCCGAAACTGCGCCTACGACGGATACGATGTGGAATGCAGAGTATGGTTACGTACAATATAACGTAGCCGGTCAAAACCTGTTGACGGTCGTTGCGGATATTCCTGCGGAAGTATTGACGAAGATGCCGCATCCGGTCGTGTATGAGAAATATTCGGATGCAGACGGCGGCAAGGTGTTGCAACTGAACAATTACAGTGTGGAAACGTCCTCTAATTGGTCGAGAGTCACCTATAAATATATTCTCGATGCCAACATTTCCTGGGTACGTATCCTGATCGGCGCGTATAACGCCTGGGACAGCTCGGTGTTTACCTGGCAACAACAGATCACGAGCGTGACGATCGAGAAGATGGAAGCACTGCCCGAGAAAGATGCGGATATTCCCATCATCGAGCTTGCGCCCGAAAAAACCGAAACGCCCGAAGAGCCTGTGGATGAAGCGACGTTAAAGACCATATATACGGACGTCTGCAACGGCAATCTGATTGAAGGGCTGCGCGCCGATGTTTACAACGTGGACGTGAAAGGAGATAAATCCGCTTTGATCGGCGACGGCGACCGCATCGTGTTCGGTGGCAATCCTGGTGCAAGCGAAAGTTATATCGAATACAAGATGGCGTATATGGATACGATCGCTGTGACGACGTATGAAGAGATCGGCGAAAACAATACCCGTCCCGAAGGCGCGACGCAGATCAAATTTGCGGTGTGGCTGAACGGTACCTGTGTGGCTTGGGAAGTGGAAGCAACGAAAATAGAAGTGGAGACGGGGGATTCGGCAAGCGGACGTTGGTCGAAGATCGTATGGTATTATCAGCTGGAAGAGGCGATCGAAAATGCGAAGATCCGCGTTATGATCGCGAAGCCCGCGGAAGGTCAGGTGGAAAACCAACTCGGTCGTGTGGATATTTACAACAGCGGATATGCAGATCTTGCCAAGCTTGTGGCGAAGCAGGAAGTGGAAAGATATTCTTTCCTGAAAGGGCAGACGAATTACGAGACCGAAAGCTGGAACGCTTTGCAGGAGATCATGGTCGTCGCGTTGACGGATCTCGACAATGCGGAAGGTGCGGAAGCGATCGAACAAATTTTGACCAAAGCGAAAGCGGATATGAACGCGATCAAGACCTCCGCGCAGGAGTTTGAGGAAACGAAGGCGCTCAAAAAGCAGGAGATCGCAGATTATGCAACGGAAAAGGGGCAGGATAACTACACCGAAGAAGCGTGGACGGAAATAATGGGCTACGTAACGGAGGCGCAGGTTAAGATCGATGCGGCGACCGGGATGAGCCAAATCAACGTGGCGATCCTCGACGCAAAGGATGCGATCGATCAGGTGGAAACGAAACCCGTCGAATCGCAGCCGGGGGAAAGCGCAGACCAGAGCGGTCTTACGTCTGTGGAAGACGGCAACGGCGATGATAGCAGCACGGATCTCGGATGCTTCGGCAGCGCGTTCTCGCTGGCGATCGTAGCTCCCGTAGCCTTGGGCGCAGCGGCGATTGTTTTGAAAAAGAAAGAAGATTGATCTTTGTTGAAATGAAATCGTAAACGAACGTTTTGGATATCCGATCCGGGCGACCGCTCGGATCGGATATTGTTTGCATACCGATCTTGCGTCGGAAAAACGGTTGGAGAGAGTAGCCTGTTCCATGAAAAAAACATTCCCGAAATTCAGAAAAATTTCGATAACGAAGGGGGCAGGGTTGAGATGAATACCGATAAAGGAAAAAAATATGAGTAATTTTGAAGTTATAACAGTAAATAGTTTGGAAAAGGTTATTCCTTCCCAAAAGCCGCAATTGATTGAACGGGAAAATACCTGTTTTAGCAATGAAGTATTTTCCTTTCAAGTGGCTTATTGCCATCATACGCAGGATCTGTTGTTGCAGAGATGTACTTTCAAGGTGGAAAGCGATCTATGCGAATATATAACGGTACGTCCCGTTCTTTTGGCTCCGTGTACGACCTCGCAAAGTGCATTGAACGACGAATGGTATATGGTCAAGTCGGCTGCGCTGATGCCGGATATTTTGTCGGATGAAACGGAGTATTTTGTAAGATATTCGCAGTGGGCGTCGCTTTGGATTACGGTAAAAGGGGATTTGCCTGCGGGACGGCATCCGATCCGTATTTTTCTGTTTGACGGTGATGGAGCGTTGCTGGGTAAAACGGAGTATACTCTTACCGTTTATGAAAAGCCGTTGCCTAAAACGGGGCTTAAATATGCCCATTGGTTTCACTATGATAGCCTCGTAGAGTATTATCACGTGCCGGTCTGGAGTGAAGCGTATAACGTCATTATGAATGCTTTTATCAAAAGCGCGGTAGAACACGGCGCTAACACCTTACTTGTTCCCCTTATTACGCCTCCTACGAATACGCGGATCGGCGGCGAGAGAACGACTGTG
>JBGVRF010000064.1:0-7928 GCA_045128175.1 Candidatus Scatosoma sp. | reverse complement strand
TTTTCTTTCAGATACATACGCAATTTTTCTCGCCCCTGTGCGATCTTACTGCCATTGTAACTGAAAAAGGAACCGCTTTTTGCGATAATATCGTATTGCACGCCCATATCGATAATACAACCTTCTTGAGATATGCCTTCTCCGAACACGATATCGAATTCTGCCTGTTTGAAGGGAGGCGCGAGCTTATTTTTCACGACCTTCGCTTTTGTTCTATTACCCATTGCTCCTTCCGAATCTTTCAGCGTATCCATCTTTCGGATATCCAGACGCATACTTGCATAGAATTTCAAAGCTTTACCGCCGGGCGTTGTTTCGGGGTTACCGAACATAATTCCTACTTTTTCACGAAGCTGGTTAATAAAAATGACACACGTCTTCGATTTGTTAACGATTGCTGTTAATTTACGAAGCGCCTGCGACATCAGACGAGCCTGCAAACCTACGTGTGTGTCGCCCATATCCCCCTCGATTTCCGCCTTAGGCGTAAGTGCCGCAACCGAGTCGATAACAATAATATCGACCGCAGAGCTTCTCACCAGAGCGTCGGTGATATCAAGAGCCTGTTCCCCCGTGTCAGGCTGAGAAACGTAAAGATCGTCGAGATTTACCCCCAATTTCTTCGCATAGACGGGATCGAGCGCATGTTCTGCGTCAATGAATGCGGCAACGCCGCCCATCTTCTGTGCTTCCGCGATTGCGTGTAACGCAACCGTTGTTTTACCGGAAGATTCCGGGCCGTAGATTTCAATGATCCTGCCACGCGGAAAACCGCCGATTCCTAACGCCAAATCAAGTGTCAAACAGCCCGAAGGGATCACTTCGATTTCAGTCTTTCCAGCCTCGTCGCCAAGACGCATGATCGAGCCTTTGCCGTACTGCTTTTCGATCTGTAATAGAACGGCGTCAAGCGCTTTCATTTTTTCTGTGTTTTTTTCGTTACCCATTTATATATCTCCTGTTTTCTTTTTTTACAATTATAGATTTTTTAATTGCATATACGCCAAAAACAACGCATAATTGATCGCCGTTTCGGTGATATTCTCTCTTGTTCCGTCAAACCGATAGCGGTAAACAAATACACGCTCCCGAAGCCCTACGGCAATATAACAAAGCCCTACGGGCAACATCGAACGATCGGATTTCGGTCCCGCAAGCCCTGTTGTCGCAATGGAAACGTCGCAATCCCCCGAAGCGATCAGCCCAGCAGCCATCTCGTACGCAGTTTGATCGGAAACAGCCCCCAAAGTTTTCAAAGTGTATTCCGATACCCCCAATCTTTTCATTTTCGAACGCTCGTTATACGTATTCAACCCCTCGAAATATACAGCGCTGGCACCGGAGACGGAAACGATCCTACGACCTATCCCCCCGCCAGTAAAAGACTCTGCAACGCTGATCCTTTTTCCGCGTAGCTTCAATAATCGTACAAGCTGTTCTTCCAGTTTTATATTTTCAAATGCGTATACGCTTTCACCCAATCCATCCGCAAACAGACGAAGCGTATCGTCGACCAACATTTTCGGGGCTTTGCCGTCGTATGACAGCTCGATCACATCTTCGTCGTATCGACGGACATGATGATATTCGATCAGCTCGCCCGTGTTAACTTTCGCTTCGCTCAGTAAACGTTCGACAAGCATTTCGTTTGCCCCCATCGCGCGAATAAAGGCTCTGTCGTATCGGATCCCATATTTTTTATTCAGATAAGGAACACAGGTATTCTTAACATATTCCGCGCCCGTATCGGAGTCGTCCGAAGAAAGCAGAAACAGAGTTTTGTCTTTATCCTCGTATATCCCCGCACCGTTAAATCCGCCTTGATATATTCCCTCGGCGAAAACCGAGGTCATATACTTCTTCGCCTTTGAAAAAAACGTTTTATCTACCAAAAAGGTCACAACGTCATACGTCTTTATCAACGCAGATAAACCATTGGAAACAAGCAACTCATCTTCCTGCGCGAAAATGCGGACTTCCTCGAATGTATATCCGACGGCATAAAAAGCGTTTAATACGACGGTGTATCCGTCCGAAAAATCGCTTTTATTTTTTCTCAATACGACACAAGCGCTTTTCATGCCTGTAAAACTCCTCTTTTGCAAATCGAACAGCGGCAAAACCTTTCTTACTCGTCCTTTAATACCTGCTTGTTTTTCACAACGTAAGAAATGCCGGACCAAATGGTAAGCACTGTCGCAATAGCAAACAAGACAAGACCGATCCAAAGAATGATCACACCGACCTTTCCGCTGATATCTGCCGCAAAAATCAAAACAAAAATAGCAATATCTTGGAACGTAGCTTTGTATTTACCCAACTTTTCCGCCGCAAGCACGAGTCCGTTCGCTGCGGCAATCTGGCGGAATGCGCTGATGATGAGCTCTCTTGCCATAATAATACACGTACAAACGGTTACGGCAAGGTAAATAACACCGCTTAAGCCCTCCAATATACCGAACAAGCTTTCTTTCATCGTTAACAGCAAAAGCATTGCCGTAGAAACAAGCACTTTATCCGCGATCGGGTCGAGGAACTTACCTAAATTGGTAACAAGCCCGCGTGAACGCGCAATATGCCCGTCGATAAAATCGGTACAAGCCGCAATCGCAAACACGATCGCCGAAATACCGTAATTAAAAGGAAGCATTCCCTCTAAAAAAAACGTAAGAACGAATACCGGAATCATTAAAATTCTCGTCAATGATATCTTATTGGGTAAATTCATATTTGATAATCCTCCGTATGGCCGTATAAATCATAGCTGTCAGCCCGATCGATGGTTACCCGAAAAACTTCGCCTTGCGCAGCTTCTCCGGCGTGAAAATATACCTTACCGTCAATTTCGGGAGCACTAAAATACGCCCGACCGATAAAACAACTCTTTTCATAATCGATCCCGTCGCAAAGAACCTCTATTTCCTTTCCGACAAAAGATGCGAGTATTTTCGCTGAAATTTTCTCCTGCGTTTTATATAACTCGCGAACGCGGCGCTGTTTCGTCGCGTGATGCACCTGCGGCTTCATCCGATACGCGCCAGTATCCGGCTCGCGGGAATACGCAAAAAAGCCACAATTGAACAGTTGCGCCTCTTGCAAAAAGGCTTTCATATTTTCAAACTCTTCCTCGGTTTCCGTTGGAAAACCGGAAATAAAAGTCGAACGAATCGCAATATCGGGAATAAATTTTCGTAATTTTTTGAAAAGAGCAAGATAACCTTCCCTTGTTCCCTTGCGGTTCATCAGCTTCAAGATCCTGTTTTCACTATGTTGCAAAGGGATATCGAGATATTTAAGAATCTTATCGTTCAAGCGAAGTTCCTCGATCAAGGCATCGTCGATCACGTCTGGATAACAATAAAGCAAACGTATCTTACGGATATTTTCCAAACGGGATAACGCCTGTAACAATTCGACAAAACGATTTTTCCCATACAGATCTTCGCCGTATCGGGTCGTATCCTGCGCAACCAGTACCAATTCGGATACTTCGCCTAATCCCTCCGCCTCTTTTATAAGCTTCTCCATCGGATACGAGCGATATTTTCCTCTTATCTTAGGAATTAGACAATAGGTACAATGGTTAAAGCAACCGTCGGCTATTTTAAGATACGCTATGTGTTCGTCGGTCGTTAATACACGTTCGAAACGATAGGAATCGGAATCTTTCCCCTGCCCCACGTAATTTAGTCTTTCGTCTTTTTCATACGATTTTTCCAACGCCTCAAAAATTTTCTCATAATCGTTTGTTCCCAAGAAAACGTCCGCTTCTCTTAACGGTTCAAACAATTCGTCGATAAATTTTTGAGGTAAACAACCTGTTACTACTATTTTTTCCAATTTTCCGCTTTTATAACCGGAACATTCGAGAATAGTGTTGATTGCCTCCGACCGCGCGGATTGCAGAAACGCGCAAGTGTTAATGATGACGATCTGCGCAGAAGACAGATCGTCCGTCATCCGACACCCATTCTCTTTCAAAAGACCGATAAGCTTTTCCGTATCGACACGGTTCTTATCACAACCGAGGGATATTATCCCGAACGTCTTGTTTTTTAACATAGATCGATGTCCTTTCGCGTACGTACTCCCATAAAAGTCTTGTCCGCATTCTTAAATTAATTGTTTAAAGAGGCTGTCCGAACGTTTCCTCAAATTGCTCCTTCGTGATAAGAACCTTTCTCGCCTTTGCACCTTCAAAAGCGGAAATGTAGCCCTTTTCCTCCATCCATTCGATAATTTTCCCGGCTTTATTATAACCCGTAGAACATTTTCTTTGAACCAAAGAGATGGATGCACTACCGCTTAAAATAACGTATCTGAGTGCTTCGATATAAACCTCTTCGACTGCTTCTTTACCGTTGCCCGAGCCGCTACCCGACGATTTGGCACCGTTGATAAAAGCGGTAACGTCTTCATCGTAATACGCTTCGTTGTTCGCTTTGATAAAGTTAACTACCCGTCGTGAATCTTCATCGGAAATAAATGCGCTTTGCACACGGATCGGCGTATTTACGCCCGACATAACGTAGAGCATATCGCCTTTTCCCAACAACTTATGCGCGCCCGTTTGGTCAAGAATAACACGGGAGTCGACCTCCGCAGGTACGGCAAATGCAACACGTGTAGGAAGATTGCTCTTGATCACGCCCGTAATTACTTCTTTGGATGGTCTTTGAGTGGCTACGATCAAATGAATACCGGCGGCACGCGCTTTTTGAGCAAGGTTTTGGATCCTGTCTTCAATATCCTTTCCCGCGGCAAGCATCAGATCGGCAAGCTCGTCGATGATGATTACGATCTTGGAAAGACGCTCTTCCTTACTTGCCCGCGCGTTGTATTGATCGATATTTACAATAGGAAGACCTTCCCTCTTACTGCGTGCGGCAAACACTTCGTAGCGACGGTTCATTTCCGCGATCGCCCATTCAAGGCTTTGTATCGCTTTATTTACCGTCGTAATAATCTCATTGATCATAAGATGCGGTAGCCCATCGTAAATAACGAACTCTGTTTTCTTTGGATCGATCAAAATAAGCCGCAACTCTTCAGGAGAATATTTATAGATCAAACTGATAATAAGCGAATTGAGGAATACGCTTTTACCGGCGCCTGACGCACCCGCGACAAGCAGGTGGATCATTTTGGAAATGTCACCGTATACCTTGCGGTTTGCAACGTCCTTTCCCATTGCGAACATAAGCGACGACGGATTGGCGTTGACAAACGTATCCCCTGAAAGCATACAGCCAAGCTGTACAAATTGACGCACTTTATTCGGAAGTTCGATGCTGACAACGCCGTCCTCATAGTTAGGATAAATATTAACACCGGACGAACGCAAACCGATAGCGATCGAAGGCGAAAGATCCAACACCTTGCCGGGCTTTACGTTTAAAGGTAACGCAACGTTATACCGCGTGACCGTAGGTCCAAAGGTCACCGACGCGATAGACGCGCCCGTAATATTGAATACGCTTAAAGTTTGCAAAATGTTTTCTTTCGATGTTTCTACCTCATCGCTATTGTAGGTAGGCTCTATATCACGACAATCCAGATCGTCCAAACTAACGCGAACATACGGTTTTATAACGCGCGGCGGTTTGGGCGGAGGCGTAGGTTCGGGCGGAAGCGCGGATTGCGCATCGGATGCTTGGAATCCTACGACAGACGCTGTATCCATACCTCTGCCGCCAAACTCGGAAGCCTCGGAACGATCTCTGTATTCCATTACGTCCCCTCCGACATTCCTTTCGGCGAAGTTACGCGAAGATGCGAATACGTCATCGTTACGCCCGGACGTTCGCCCTGCCGCTTCGTCATATTCCGATTGCAACGAATACGGATCCTTCTGCGGTTCGTCATCAAAAAGGTTCAAACCGTCTCGCCGAGGTATTTCCTCGAATTTTTCTTTTTCAAGTCCTCTTTCGACGGGAGGATCGAGATGCCAATCGGAATCGCGGGAAGCACCTCGCCCCTCTTCCTGCGCCGAAACGTCGCTCAAGTCCGACTCTGCGTCCCTGTTCATAACGTTCGGATTGGACGAAGAGAACAGATCCAAATATTCGTTTCTCCTCGACGACGTCTGTTCCGGAATATTTTGCATTTCATTTTGTTTTTCAAAAACGGAAGGTGTGTCGCGATCGGTTCTATCGTTATAAACGGGTTCTGTCGGGATGAAAGTCGACGGCGCTTCCGGCTGAGAAGTATACGTAACCGGTTCCAAAGGTACGGGACGTTCCTCTTCGATCGGTTGCAATGGCGGAAGAGGAATAGACGGTTGCTCGTATACAGGCTGTTCGGGCTGATCGTAAACAGATTGCGGCGCAGGATAAGGAATGTTCGAAAAAGGCTGTGTTTCTGCGCCTTGATGATTTTCCGTTGCCGTTTCGATATTTAAATAACCGTCCTTCGCATTATCCGTAAATATTTTCACAGGTCTACCGTCGGCGTTCTCCTCATTGAGGGAATTTTGATACGATTCGGAATACGAAGGCGTATACACGCTTTCCGTGACTTCCTCATGCGGGTCTACAGCCGAGCGTTTGTTTACTTTTGCGTTTGGATCAAAGATAAGATTCCTTCTGAAATTTTCAGCCGGCGAAGTTCCAAAAAGCACATCCCTGTTGTTATCGTACGTCTGTTCGACAGGCTGAGTATATCCGTTGTTCGGCGTTCCAAAAGGAGAAAACGCTTCCGAAAATCCCCCTGCGGATTGTGAGCCTTCGTTGCCTAACATTACCCCGGGACGCTGCGGCGTCCGGACCTGACCGTACTCCGTAGAGGAAGGTTTCTGATAGGTTGTTTGCGACGGATATCCCTGCTGTCGAACGGGCGCAGACTGTGGTGCGGAAACGTTCTGTCCGCTTTGAACAGGTTGCGAATAAGGGATCTCATACGTCCCCTGCCGCACATTTTCGTCAAATTTTTCCGTTGTCTTTTTCGATCGCGGTCCCAACGCTCTTAGCGTTATCACGCTGAGATAAACAAAGAAGATGAGCAGTAGCGAAAATAAAACCAACGCGCCAACCTTCGAGATCAACGACGATACTACGAAAACAAACAATGCGCCTACCCATCCCATCACCGTTGCGGCAGGGAAATTTTCACCGGCATAGAAACACGCTTTCACATAACCGTTAAGATTCCAAGAAAACGTAGTTGCGATATGTACGATCAACGCCACGCAAACGAAAGCGCAAGCAATAAACAGGCCCAATCTTCTGTTTTTGACAAAGCGCTTCCCGATCAAAGACGTTACGGAAAGATACAGCGCTCCGATCGTTAACGGAAACGCGCAATATCCGAACACTCCAGTAAGAAAAGCGTGAACGGTTTGTCCTAAGTCACCGAAAATAAAAGATCTTGTGCAGAGTATAAGCAACGCAAGCAAAGAAAACAACCCGAATGCGGCGCTTAAACTCTCTTTGGTTACAAGCTCCGACTCCTTTTTGTTTTTCTTTTCTTCATCGTTTCTTTTTTCTTTATTCTTCAAAGGAATTACCTCCTGTTTATACCATATTATTATAACATTTTTTTTTACATTTATCAATAGTTTAAAAGAAAAAAAATCGATGAAAATGAGATATTTTTTTCTTTTCCTCATTTTTCAACGATTTTTTTATTTTTTCTTTTTTTATTTTAATTCTTTCAACAAGTACTGTGCGGCATAATAGATGTCACCCGCGCCCAAAAACAACACGACGTCCCCTTCCCGCACCGTCTTTTTCAACCATGTTTTCAAAACGTAAATATTTTCCGAATATAGACAGGAACCGACCCGTTGCGCCAGCGTTTTCGCGCTCCCCTCTTCGTCGTATTTTTCTCGTGCGGGAAAAGTTTTATAGATCATCAGATTTTTTATCGGACGCAAAACATCTATGAATTCCTGCATCAACAAACGCGTACGGGAAAACGTATGCGGTTGA
>JBGVRF010000063.1:0-2574 GCA_045128175.1 Candidatus Scatosoma sp. | reverse complement strand
GTCAAAGGCTCCTCATCCGTCGTTTCGGACAGATATCCCTTTTCGTCAAGAGCATTTTTCACCAGCTTCGTACGCGTCATCGATACTTCCAGCGTACCTGCCTGCAAATGATTGCTGACCGTTGCGTCATCCGAGAACAACGCATACGTACCCGTAACCATCAACAACAAACAGAGGATGATCGCGATCGCCGCAACAACAAGCGTCTTTGCTGCGCCGAAATTGTTTCTTCTCTCTCTTGTCATAAATTTTACCTCCTGATATTTTTCAATATCAATTTTTTCTCTATCGATCGCAAGGCGGCGGTTATTCATCGCGCCGCCCGCGTTTTACCATAATTTTAAACGCATCATTCTTGCGTTTCTTGCGTTTCTTGTGTTTCTTGCGTTTCTTCGTTTTCCGTCGATGCCTCAGTCGCTTCCGCTGTCGTTTCGGGGGAATGCGAAGCGGATGCTTCCGAAGGACCTGCGTTGCCTTGAAGCGCCGCCAATTCCTTCCGCAATCGATCGATCTCGTCCTCTTGCGCCTGTTGCGCTTCGCGCGCCTTGCGGATCTTTTCCGCATTCAACGAGGAGATGATGTGGATCACTTCCAACAATATGATGACTGCGCAAGGAATGATAATCAAACAGATGATCCCAACCGGTTGCTTCATCACATAGAGCAAAAATCCCAAAACGTTGCTTTTTCCGACGACCTTTCCTTCGATATATTCGTTCGTTTTCCCGCCGTATACCTCGTCGTTCCACGTTTCAAGAACCTGCGTATCGCCGTATTTTTCCGTGACCTCGCTGATATTGTTGTCACCAGCAAGCTCGATACGGTAGCCGCCCTTCTCTTCGTTATATTCTTTATCGATGATTCGGTGGGTGATCGAATCCTGCAAATTACCCGTCAAGCGGAGATATTTGAACGTAAGCACGTCGCCGACCTCAAGATCTTCACACCACGCGGTAAATTCTTCTGCGCTATCGGGACGCTCTTGGATAATAACCGCCGAATACTGCGGAATATCCTTGATTTTATACTCGCTGACGTCCACAGCGTCGTTTTTTTCCATCGAGCCGGTCAAAACCAACAGGATCTTATGCCCGAAAAAGCTCGGGGATTCGTTTTCCGCCTTGCGGCTTGCCGAGATCGTAAAAATCAACGAAATCAAGCAAAGCACCAGAAACGCATACATCAATACGTTTCCTATGAGACTGAAAACTTTTTTGACTTTTTGTTTCGTAACGGTATTCATTTCTTATTTTTTATTCGCCTCGATCTTGAGATTGAACAACGCGGACACACCCTGCGCTTCGTTGCCGATCTCGAGAGACATCGAGTAGACGATGCGGATCTCTACGGGCTGCGTTTTGGAGAACTCGGTTTCAAGCGTGAACTTCTCGCCACTCAAAAGCGCGTCCAGCTTGCCGCTTTCCAAAGTTTCCCCGTCCATCGTGACCGATACGTCCACGTAAGTTTTTAAGCCGTGATCCTCCACCTCGACAAAGATGAAATCCATTGTATAAACGCCCGTTTCTTCACAGGTGATCAAAAGCGTATATTCTTTTTCCTGACCGGGATAGAGACCGAGCTCTTCAAACTCCAGCGTTTCTTGCGTAACACCGTTCGATTTCAGCTTGACGGTCATATCGGCGTCTTCCGTGTTGCAAGACTTCTTCTGCACCAGCAACAACAGAATTACGACCACAAGTGCCAGCATGATGACGGTAACGATCCAGCCGGCAGCAGATTTTCTTCTTCTCGCCATAAAATATAGCTCTCCTTTGCTTTAAATAATACTTGCAATACTTGTTACACTCGGTGTCCAAGGAGTGCGCATCGAGCGCGCGTAAATACACTTTTACCTTTTTATTATACTCTGTATAATACCTTCTTGTCAAGTGTTTTTTAAAAATTTATCGAAAAACAGCGAATTTTTTTAAGAAAAAAGAGACGAAGATATCGCCTCTTTATTGCTCCTCCTCTTCCGAACGACGCGACGGATTTCCGTCTAAAAGTTTTTTATCCGCTTCAATCCCCAAAAAGCCGTGAACAAATACCTGCTCCTCCGTTTAAGAAGATCCGACGGTATTTTGCCCGTATTATTACGCCGAATCGCTGCCATCGGGACAATACTCAGTGGGGCAATAAAAGCCTTCATCAAAGACATGGTACCCTTCTTTTATCTTTTTTCGTGGATTTTTATTCTGTAAAAAGCAGTATTTCCGAAGGCTCGTCCACGAAGATCTCAGCGCCGGTCTCCCGAAGAAAATCTTTATCTCGGAACCCCCAAGTAACGCAGATACAATCCAATCCCGCATTTTTCGCCGTTTGGACATCTACCTCCGAATCTCCTACGTACACAGTCGTTTGTTTGTCTGCCTGCAACGCCTCCATGACGGCAAAAAGGGAATCAGGCGCGGGTTTTTTACGGATACCCGCGTCTTCGTTTTCCCCTACCGCCTCGCAGAGCAGTCCCGAAAAATAAGTCCGTGCCAGCGATTTGACGGCAAAGTCCGCTTTATTCGATACCACAGCCGTCTTTACGCCGCGACGTTTGAGTTCGTTCAACAATTCGATCATCCC
>JBGVRF010000062.1:0-4158 GCA_045128175.1 Candidatus Scatosoma sp. | reverse complement strand
GTGTGTGATCGCGTACATGGTATGCTTGCCCGCGATTTTCCGACGCAAAAACTCCTCCTGCATCGCCTTGTTATCCCCCAAGCCCATATGGCGGGAAATTTCTCCTGCCGTATAGAACAAAAACGTACAATCGAAAGTAATGAAATCGAGCGTTTTTCCTTTTTCGGTAAGATATTTTTGCAAAAAATCAAGAGTTTCCGTAGGCAAGCGCCCCGTATCCGTCAAATGCAGATACGTCTTGTTTTCCTTCTCGATCAGGTACACAAACGCCGTTTCCGTTTTACTGTGTTGCGCAAGCAGGGGCGTTGCCTCGTATTCTTTTCTGTCGCCGAAAGAAAAAGGCGTAAACGGATACACCTCAGTCATTTTTATCGTAGCGGCGATCTCTTCGCGCAGTTCGCGGCGGGTACATTCTTTATACACCGCACATACTTCCGCATTACCATAAATCTCGAGGCCGGTCTTCAAAGTGGAAGCATATTTATAACCACGCAAAATAAAATCATGCGCGTAAAAATGATCCATATGGCTGTGGGTAATGAGAAGATATTTCAGTTGCGCCAGATCCACGTTGAAACGTAGTGCGTGGTAATAGGCATCAGGCGGAAAATCGATCCCGACGGCGCCGTCGATCACAAGCTGTGAACGGGTATGCCATTCTTTTTCTCCCCTACGCCGTAATTCGCGACAGGTTTCACAATCGCAATACATAGCGGGCGCGCCCTCCGCTGCACCCGTACCTAAAAAATGTAATTCCATATTTACTCTCTATTTGATAAACGTATATTTTGAAATAGTAAAACGCAAGCCCGACAAAGTGGTACACCGCAGATATGCGTTTCGCCTGTTCGGTTTCGTTAAAACGCGGAGCTGCAAGTAGCGCAAGAAGGGCGCGG
Source organism: Candidatus Scatosoma sp. (assembly GCA_045128175.1). Lineage (GTDB taxonomy): Bacteria > Bacillota > Clostridia > Christensenellales > Borkfalkiaceae > Scatosoma. The sequence goes on along the minus strand of JBGVRF010000062.1, from coordinate 3,262 downwards.
ATTTGCCGACGGGAGCGTACATAGACGTACGCGACCGAGTTAAAACGCAAGCCCAACGAATTGGTACACCGCAGATACGCGTTTCGCCTGTTCGGTTTCGTTAAAACGCGGAGCTGCAAGTAGCACAAGAAGGGCGCGGATTTGCCGACGGGAGCGTACATAGACGTACGTGACCGAGGTAAAACGCAAGCCCAACGAAGTGGTACACCGCAGATACGCGTTTCGCCTGTTATATCTCTAAAAGTATAGTGACGGGACCGTCGTTGAACTGGCTTATCTTCATATCCGCACCAAATACCCCTTTCTTGACCGTAACACCGTATGAACGCAGTTCTTCCACGGTATATTCGTAGAGCGGCTCGGCTTTTTCGGGACGTTCGGCTAACGTAAAGCTGGGACGATTGCCGTGCGAAGCGTCACCGTAAAGCGTGAACTGGGAAACCAGCAACACTTCGCCGCCAACGTCTTTGACGGATAAATTCATTTTTCCGTTTTCATCCTCAAAAATACGCAGACCTGCGATCTTTTTCGCGAGATATGCAGCTTCCTTTTCCGTATCGCCTGCCTTTACGCCCAAGAACACCGTCAGCCCAAACGGAATCTCGGATATCAACTCCCCGTTTACCGACAAAGCGGTTTGTTTTACTCTTTGTACAACAGCTTTCATATTTCTCCTCTTATGGATCCGCCAAATCCTTTTGTGTACAACAAAACGCAGGATAGACCGTATCCTGCATTTTGAAATTTGTTCTATTGATAAAAATTATTCGATAATTTCCGAACAATTAAACGCGGCTCATATATTCGCCTGTTCTGGTGTCGATACGAATGGTATCGCCTTCTTCGACAAACATGGGGACCTGAATGATCGCGTCCGTTTCCACCTTCGCATTTTTCATTACGTTGGTAGCCGTGTTGCCCTTCACGCCGGGTTCTGCTTCGATGACCTTGAGTTCCACGAAATTTTCGGGTTCCACCGAGAACGCTTTGCCGTAAAGGAACTTCACCGTAACCATATCGTTTTCTTTGATATACTTCAACGCATCTTCCACTTGATCGCGCGTGAGCATTTCCTGATTATACTCTTCGTCCATGAAAACGTAGAATTCGCCGTCGTAATACGAATAGGACATCTTCTTCGTTTCCACCTGCGCTGTTTCCAACTTCGTGGTGGGGTTGAAAGTTTCGTTGGACAAAACCTGCCCCGTAACAACGTTCTTCAACGTTGCTCTTACGAACGCCGCGCCTTTACCGGGCTTAACGTGCTGGAATTCTGTTACGGTGTAAACACCGCTCTTATACTCGAAAGTTGCGCCTTTACGAATATCGCCTGCTAACATCTGTGCCATAGAATTTTTCTCCTTTATATGCTTATATAAATTTTCTTTTTATAAAATAACGAGATTTCTGTCCGTTTTAGACATAAAACTCTTTACTTTTCCCTCTTTCAACGTGATCGTATCTTCGATACGGATCCCGTATTCGCCTGCGACGTATACCCCCGGCTCGTCCGAGAACACCATACCGTCTTTAAGAACAGCTTCCGTGCCCTTCGGGCTTACGTACGGATATTCGTGTATATTCAAGCCGATACCGTGTCCCAGTGAATGGGTAAACAATGCGCCGTAACCTTGCGCCTTGAGATACTCGCGCGCGATCGCGTCTGCTTCTGCGCCCGTCATCCCACTGACGACCTTTTCTTTAACCAACTCGTGCGCAATCAAAACTGAGCCGTACGCCTTTTTAAATTCTCCATGCTTTCCGTCGTCACCAAACAAAAACGTACGGGTGATATCTGAACAGTAACCGCTGACGCGACAACCGAAGTCGATTAGGATCTCGTCACCGAATTTCAATTTCGTCGTACCTGTTTCATGATGGGGAACAGCCGCGTACGCGCCAAACGCCACGATCGTATTAAAAGACGTACCTTGCGCGCCGAGCATACGCATCTCAAATTCGAGCACGGCAGCCACTTCGGATTCCGTCATCCCCTCTTTTATCTGCGGTAACGTTTTCAAAAATCCGTCCTCTGCGATCTCGCAGGCCTTTTGGATGCAGGACAACTCCCAATCGTTTTTGATCGTCATCGAGTTTTCAAATGCGGGCATCGCATCCACCAGCTCTACGCCGAGACCCGCGATCTTTTTATATTCGGGATAAAACGTAGTTGCAAACGGAATCGCGACCTTTTTATACTTTTTCAACAGTTCCGTTGCGCCTGCGAAACGATCCACCTCTTTCACCGTCACTTCTGTGCCGTCCAAAAGCTTGTGTGCGGCTTCGGTGTAACGGGAATCGGTATACAGATACGTGCCGTCCTTGTCGATAAGGACGAAACCGTTTTCCGTTTCAAAAGCAGTGATATACCGTTTCAAATAATCGCAGGTCGTAAAAACCGCATCTGCGTTTACTTGATCGAATATTTTTTTACCGTTCGTTTGTATCATAAGTCTTTTTCCTTATCTTCTATTTTAACAAATATTTCTTCTTTCGTCAAGTATACGGCGATATATTCGCAAAAATTTCCTTGAATTTTATGCTTTTGCGTACGCAAGTTTCATATATAAAGCGTCTTCGGCTTGCGTTCCTGCCGATTCGCTGACGATATACGGCTCCAGCTTCAGTTCTTTCAGTGCCGTTGCCAAAGGTTCGAATTCCGGACCGTAAACGGTATCCTCAAAGGTGAGATGTTTGATCTCGCCTTTCGCCGAATACATGATCTTCGAAAAATGCGCATGGAAATACTTCATTCGTTCGAATCCCAGCTCCGTTATCATATATTCGAGCCGAGATCTGTAATCTTCCACCGTTTTCAGAGAACCGCCTTCCCGCGCGTTGATGTGACCGAAATCGATACACGGCGTATACACGGGATCGATCTTACAAAACCGCGTGATTTCTTCCACTGTACCGATCTGCGCGAGCTTGCCCATCGTCTCAGGACAGAACATCATGTCCTGCATATCGTTGAGATAGATATAATCCCGAAGCACTTTCAAACGCTCTTCCGTCAACGCAACCGCCTCTTCGCGGGATGCCTTGCCCTGTGCCGCGGGATGAAACACGATCCTTTTCCCTCCCATCAACTTTACCATTTTTCCGCTGTCAAGCACATAGCCGTACGATTTTGCCGCCATTTCGTCGTCAGGATTGGCAAAATTAACAAAATAAGGCGCATGAACGGATATTTCCACGTCCTCCTTTTTAAACGCTTCGCCGATGGAGATCGCCTTATCCTCGCTCATCCGTACGCCGCGGC
>JBGVRF010000061.1:0-2022 GCA_045128175.1 Candidatus Scatosoma sp. | reverse complement strand
AGAAATGTTCGGCAACATTATGGGCGGAGGCGCGATCACCAGCAAATATGATTACAATCCCACCGATTACGTCGAGGTCAGCTTGGAACGGCTTCCGGATCCGCCTCGCGCGCTTGCGGCATTTGATTTCTATTTTCATGACGGCAAGAAAGCGCTTGGCGCTCTCGCTTCTCCGAACTATCTCCTTGTTTGATCCTCTTTAAACCGTGTGATCGTACCTTATATTTAACAAACAATCAACGCCCCAAAAGTCCAAAAACTTTTGGGGCGTATTCTTCGCCTGTATTTACGTTTTATACGATTTACACAATACCATGCGCCATCATTGCACTTGCCACTTTTTCAAAACCCGCGATATTTGCGCCCATTACGTAATTGCCTTCAAAACCGTATTTTTTCGCTGCGTTTTCGATGTTATGATAAATATTGATCATAATCGTTTTCAGCTTCGCGTCCACTTCTTCAGCCGACCAGAACAATCTGCCCGAGGACTGCGCCATTTCCAATGCCGACGTTGCAACGCCGCCTGCGTTTGCCGCTTTTGCGGGCAAAAACACTACGTTTTCCGACTTTTGGAATACTTCGATCGCCTCCAGCGTCGAAGGCATATTCGCGCCCTCTGCAACGTATTTTACGCCGTTTTTGACAAGTATCTCGGCGCTTTCGACGTCGATTTCGTTCTGCGTAGCGCAAGGCAACGCCACGTCACAAGGGATCGTCCAGATACCTTTACAGCCTTCCACGTATTTTGAACCGGGAACCCGAGCCGCATATTCTTTGATACGCGCACGTTCTACTTCCTTGATCTGTTTGATCACGTCAATCCGAATGCCATTCGGATCGTAAATATAGCCGTTAGAATCGTACATAGCAACGACCTTTGCGCCCAACTGCTGCGCTTTTTCGCAAGCGTAAATCGCCACGTTACCGCTTCCTGAAACGATCGTTACTTTGTCTTTAAGGCTGTCACCGCGCTGTTTCTTCGCTTCTTCGGTTATATAAATAAGCCCATATCCTGTTGCTTCGGTACGCATCAACTAACCGCCGTAAGAAAGCCCACGACCGGTCAGGACCCCGACGTGCTCGTCGCGAATGCGTTTATACTGTCCGAACAAATACCCGACCTCACGTGCCCCCACGCCGATATCGCCTGCGGGAACGTCCGTATCCGCGCCGATATGACGGAAAAGTTCGGTCATGAAGCTTTGACAAAACGCCATGATCTCACGGTCGGATCTGCCTTTGGGATCGAAGTCGGAACCACCCTTACCGCCACCAATGGGCAGACCCGTAAGGCTGTTTTTAAGGATCTGTTCAAGACCAAGAAATTTGATCACGGAAAGGTTAACGGAAGGATGAAAACGAAGCCCACCCTTATAAGGTCCAATCGCGCTGTTGAACTGCACTCGATAGCCCTTGTTTACGTGTACTTTGCCGTTGTCGTCCACCCAAGGCACGCGGAACATGATCACACGTTCGGGTTCGATGAAGCGTTCTAACAACGCCGACTGCTCATATTCGGGGTGCGCGTTGATAACGGGCTTAAGCGTCAACAAGATTTCCGTTGCTGCTTGATGAAACTCCTTTTCACCGGGGTTGCGCTTTTTAAGATCATCCAATACTCTTTCTACGTACGTCATATTATTATCTCCTTTTATAAAAAATTGATTTTGATGGGAATATCAATCGAAATTTCTGATATGAAAATATCTTATCACTTTTACAAAAGAAATGCAAGGATTTAGAGGGGGAAAATTGTAAAAAGTATCAAAAATATTTGCCTTTTTTAAAAAAAAAGAGTATAATAATAAAGCTGGTTTATAGGTGGCATAAGTTTCACTTATAACGTCTATAAAAAGCGATAATAATGTTATAAACGCTTCCGTAGTTAAATGGATATAACAGCCCCCTCCTAAGGGTGTGCTATTCCTAATATGAACCCATCAAAACGGGGCAAAACAATGCAAAAAACCGCTTAAAATCATGCGTTTTAGCGATAAGGCAGACGGCTAAAATAAAATT
>JBGVRF010000060.1:0-3161 GCA_045128175.1 Candidatus Scatosoma sp. | reverse complement strand
AATGCAGGCGTATTTCCTCCTTTCGGAAGAGTGTTAGACGGATCGATAGAAGAGGTGGAAAGGGTCACGCGCATCAATTATTTATCTATAGTGTACGCAACAAAGGCGCTTTCGCCCATTTTATGCGGAGACGAAAAGAACAAGCCTGCGATCGTCAACGTTTCCTCTTCTTCGGCGCTCTGTACGGTGGTGGGCGCAGCGGCATATTCGGCAAGCAAGGCGGCGATAAAAGGATATACGGAAGCTTTGCAGTTAGAGGAAACGGGTAAAAAATATATTGGTGTCGTCTATCCGGGCACTACGGCGACCGATCTGTTCCGCGACGATAAAAACACGAAAAACAGTGCTTTGGACTATATCGCGATGCCTGCCGAAAAAATGGCGAAAAAGATAGCGCGGAAGATCTTGAAAAAGAAGAAACGCGCAGTTTTGGGCTGGGACGCAAAGCTGATGGCGCTCACGGCAAAGCTTGCGCCTGTGACAGGGCTTGCGCTTATCCGCGGCGTAATGAAGCTGTCCCGTTCGAAAGTCTTTTCCAAAGTGTTCGATCAAGGCAAAAAAGAAAAATAAAAAGAATAAAAACAGTGCGTTTTTTCTTGCCTTTTTTATTCGCAAGCGTTATAATATTTAATTGGAAGAAATAAATATCAGGTATATACAATGAAAGAATTTGAAAAGATGACAAGAACGGAAGCGCTTGTCTTTTGTCTGATGTCGGTATGTTCGGGGCTCATGATCGGTATCGGCGGCGTGGCGTCGCTGCTTGCCAACAATCTGTTAGAATCGTGGGGCAAGGTCGTCGGCGCGGCATTATTTTCGTTGGGGATCTTTGCGATCGTGACCTATGAAATGCGTTTGTTTACCGGCATGGTTGCGGATATCCCGAATATGGGGATCAAAAATATGTGGCGGTTGCCCGTTTGTTTTTTGGGAAATATACTCGGCGTTGCGATCGTTACGGTGCTGGCGTACTATTCGCCGGTAGCAGACAAGGTCGTTCCGCAGGCGCAGGCGTTGATTTCGGGTAAGCTGTCGGTTGACGATTGGGCGATCCGCGCATTGTGTTCCTCGATCCTGTGCGGGATCCTGATCACGACTTCCGTTTGGTCGGTGCGACACGCGCCGAAAAAAACGCTCAGTGCGTCGGTCGGAGTTATGTTTCCCATTATCGTGTTCGCGTTTTGCGGTTTCGATCACTCGGTTGCGAATATGCTTTATTTTTATTATCTCGGGGAAATTTCCGGACAGATCGTCGGATATATTCTGTTGACGGTCGTCGGAAACGTGATCGGTGGTGTGATTCTGCCTTTCATTATGCTGTTGAAAGGGAAAACGCAGACCAAAGACACGACTATCGTGTCCAAAAAATAAAACCGATAAAACGGATATGCGACAAAGAAACGGTTTCTGCCGTTTCTTTTTTACGTCGTTGTAAATTTTTTTTACTATATACTTGACTTAACGCTCGTAAAATGCTACAATAAAAGAAAAAAGTCGAAAAATGTCTTTTCGATCATGAAAAGTGGAGTTTTATGTTGAATATTATCGAAGTCAACAATAAGAAATTGCGTAAAGAATTTGTGGAATATCCGTTACGTTTGTATAAAGGGAATCCCTATTTCGTTCCGCCGATGTACGGAGATGAAATGAAGATATTCACGGAGAAAAATGTCTATTTCAAAACCTGTCGGTCGGTGTTTTATCTAGCCCGACGCAACGGCGTGACGGTAGGGAGGATACAGGGTATCATTCAATTGCAATATAACGATATCCGCAACGTAAAACAGGTGCGTTTTACCCGTTTCGATTGTGAGGATAATGCGGAAACTGCAAAAGCGCTGTTTGCCGCCGTAGAGGATTGGGCGAGAAAGAACGGAATGAAGGAGATCGTCGGTCCGCTCGGTTACAGCGATCTGGAACGGGAAGGATTGCTAGTCGAAGGCTTCGAGTATCTGTCCACGTTCGAGGAACAGTATAATTATCCGTATTATGCGGCGTTGATCGAGGCAAACGGTTACATCAAGGACGTTGATTGGGTGGAATCCCGTCTTTTCTCCACTCCGCAACAGGACGAGCGGTTGCAGAAATTCGGGCAGAGGGCGCTGGAACGTAGCAACCTCCACATTGCGGGCGCAGGATTGAGCAAGCGCGCTTATATCAAAAAATATGCATCGGGCATCTTTGAATGTATCGACGAATGTTACAAGGACCTTTACGGCACAGTCCCTTTCACCCCCGAGATGATGCAACAGATGATTGGGCAGTTTATGTTGATTTTGAACATGAAATATTTTATGGCGGTTTGCGATGAAAACGAAAAAGTTATCGCTTTCGGGTTTTGCTTGCCGGGAATCGGGGAAGCGGTGCAGAAAAGCGGCGGACGTCTTACGCCGGCTTGTCTCATTCGTTTATTGAAGGCGGTAAAACGTCCGAAGAGCATCGATCTCGCATTGGTCGGTATCTTGCCGAAATACAGAAAATCCGGTCTGAGTGCGTTTATCATGACCGTATTGCAGGATATGCTTTCCGACCCGCGTATCGAGTATTTGGAAACCAATCTCAATCTCGAGACCAACGCCAACATTCAGACACAATGGAAGCATTTCGACAATATCCAGCATAAACGTCGAAGATCATATATAAAAATGCTTTAAATTCGTAAAAAGCCCGTCGGGCGAAAGCCAACGGGACTTTTTGCGGTTAAATGAAATAAAAACGAATAAAAATCGAGAATATTTGGAAAAATTTTCAAAATACAGAGTAATAAAACGATCAAAGTTGTTTAATATATAGGTAATTGTATACTTTCGCTCTGAGCAGAGATCGAAAACGGCTGTGTTTATTGCTCGGATCAATAGGATAATCAAGAAATATGATCATATACTACGTTTTGGCTGCGTTGGCGGCGGGTATGTTTTTTGCTGGATATTTTTTCCTCGAAAAACGCATCAAAGCACAACCGCATAAAAAAGAATGGATAACGAAGGGCTTTTCGCTTATGGTGGCAATACTTTTCGTTTTACGGTATCTCGCCGGAGACATAGCTTTGGTCTCGACGCGGGGACTGAACGTTTATTCACCGTTTGGGACCAGCGGCGCGGCGATCGCGCTGACGGTTTTTTCTACGTTTGCGTTCTGGTTTACAATTGCCGCAAACGTAT
>JBGVRF010000059.1:0-9791 GCA_045128175.1 Candidatus Scatosoma sp. | reverse complement strand
ATGCGTAACATCTGCATCACTGCGTCTATATGTTCGTCCTCATACGCCTTTTGTCTTTCGTCGTCCAAAAGAGATAAAAACCAGTCGTGATCTCCCGGTTTCTTCGGATCGATCAATTCGAGTAGTTTTTCATAAGGAATTTTTGTCGACATAAGCCTTCACTCCTACCGTGCTTTTTCTATAATAACATATTTGAAAGAAAAAGGGAAGAGTTTTACGAAAATTTTTCCAAAAATTTTTCCAAAAATTTTTTTGTTTTTTTCGTCGAAAAAAACAGACCCGAAACGGTCGGATCTGTTTTAGGGAGGCAATCACATTTTGTCGGGAATACCGATACCGAGCAAAGCAAATGCGTTTTTCAACGTCTGCAAAGTCGCATCAGTCAAGGCAAGACGGAAATTCTTCGTCTTTTCGTCTTCCGCGGCAAGAATCTTACAATCGAAATAGAACTTGTTGAACTTCTGCGCGACGTCCACTGCAAAACGCGCGATAAAGGAAGGTTCGTATTTTTCCGCCGCCGCTTGCACCGTTTCGGGAAAGGTCGCAAGCGCCTTTACCAGCTCGATCTCTTCTACCGTCAATGCGGGAACCTCGAAGTTTTCGGGAACACCACCCTTCTGCAATACGGAATTCGCTCTTGCGCAAGTATATTGTACGTAAACGCTGGTTTCGCCGTCGAAATTGAGCACTTTGTCGTAGGAGAACACGATATCTTTGATCTTACTGTTATACAACGCACCGAAAATAACTGCACCGACGCCAACCTTTTTCGCCACGTCCTCTTTGTTTTCGAGATTGGGATTTTTTTCGTCGATGATCATATACGCTTTTTCGATACATTTATTGATGACGTCTTCAAGGAACACGACGTTGCCTTTACGCGTAGACATCGTGCCTTCCTCCAAAGACACCATACCGTATGCGACGTGGACAAGGTCTTTCGCCCAATCTTTACCCATCAGCTCCAAAACCTTGAAAAATTGTTTAAAATGCAGATTCTGCTGATACGCAACCACATACAAACATTTATAAAAATCGTACGTAGCCTTTCGATAGGTTGCCGCCGCCATATCGCGGGTCGCATAAAGAGAAGAACCGTCCGATTTTAAAATGATACAAGGCGGCATATTGTATTCTTCGAGATCAACGACCTGCGCGCCGCGGCTTTCCATAAGCAGATTTTTTTCGCGGAGCTCATCCACTACGGGCTGCATCTTATCCGAATAGAAGCTTTCCCCTGCGTACGAATCAAAACGGATATCAAGCATATCGTAGATTTTCTGTACGTCTTTAAGCGTCAATTCCTTAAACCAATGAAACAGTGCAAGACACTCTTCGTCGCCCTGTTCGATCTTTTTGAAGTATGCACGCGCTTCGTCGTCGTATTCGGGATGTGCTTCCGCTTCTTGATGGAATTTCACGTACAGCTCGTTCAAGGCGCGAATACCGCCCTTTTCGATCGTTTCCTTATTTCCCCACCGTTTATATGCGGAAATAAGTTTACCGAACTGCGTGCCGTAATCGCCCAAATGGTTGATCCCGACCGCTTTATAACCCAAATAATTATAGATACGGTATAATGCGCCGCCGAGCACCGTCGTAGACAAATGCCCAATATGGAAAGGTTTCGCGATATTGATGGACGAATAGTCCAAGCAAATCGTTTTACCGTTCCCTTCTTCGGACGCGCCAAACCGATCCTTTTCCGAAAGGATCTTATCGAGGGTCGCGCGGACGAATCCGTCTTTATTGATCTTGAAATTGAGATAGCCGTTGACAGCGGAAATCTCGCTGATGACGTCGTCCGTCCCGACGTTTTTTTTCAGTTCCTCCGCGATTACTACAGGGCTTTTACGCAGAAGCTTTGCAAACTTGAAACAAGGGATTGCGTAATCTCCCATTTCCGTATTAGGAGGAAGCGCGATCAGCTCGTACAGCTCCTCCGCCGTTACGCCTTCTACGTGAAGTTTTTCCGAAATGTATTTCTTGTAATCCATAAAATTCACCTTTTTTTCTCGTTTGAATATCTATCCTTAATAATATACCATATTTTTTTAATTTGAGCAAGTATTTTTTTAATTTGAGCAAGTATTTTTTCATTTTGGGCAAGTTTAATTTGCCAAAATTTTAATTTTGTATTATAATATATGGGAAAAATTTCGGAAATCCCGATCAAAAAGGAAAAATAAGAATATGAAACTCGGTGTTGTAGGTCTTCCCAATGTAGGTAAATCCACTCTTTTTAACGCGATCACGCACGCTGGTGCGGAATGCGCGAATTATCCCTTCTGCACGATCGAACCCAACGTGGGCGTCGTAGCCGTCCCCGACGAACGTCTGGACAAGCTGGCGGCATTGTACGCAAGCAAAAAGGTCACCCCCGCCGTAATCGAATTCGTTGATATCGCCGGTCTGGTTAAAGGCGCGTCCAAAGGTGAAGGACTTGGAAACAAATTCCTTTCCCATATCCGCGAAGTCGACGCCATCGTCCACGTCGTACGCTGTTTCGAGGACGCGAACATCACGCACGTGGATAATAAAATCGATCCTGTGAACGATATCGAAACGATCAATTTGGAATTGATCATGTCGGATATGGAAGCGGTCCAAAACCGTATGAATAAGGTCAAGGTGCAAGCGCGCGGCGGCGCGGATAAAAAAGCCGTAGAGGAATACGCCTTCCTCGAACGTCTGTACGCGCATCTCGAAAGCGAAAAACCCGCGCGGAATTTCGCAATCACAGCCGAAGAAGAAGAGTTTATGAAAAACTGCTTCCTTTTGACGATGAAGCCCGTTATTTACGCGGCTAACATCAAAGAGGACGATATGGGCAAGCCCGAAGACGAACTCCCCCATGTTGTCAAGGTGAAGGAATGGGCAACGAAAGAAGGTTCAGAAGTGCTGGTCATCTGCGCAAAGACGGAAGAAGAACTCTCCCAGATGGATCCCGACGATAAAGCGGTATTTATGGAAGAATTCGGGCTGGGCGAAAGCGGGCTAGATCGTCTCATCAAAAAGTCGTACGCGTTACTTGGGTTGATCTCTTATCTGACAGCAGGCGAAAAGGAAACGCGCGCTTGGACGATCGTCAAAGGCACAAAAGCGCCGCAGGCGGCGGGCAAGATCCATACCGATTTCGAAAAAGGCTTTATCCGCGCGGACGTCGTCAACTGGGAGATCCTTGTAGAGCTCGGATCGATCGCAGCCGCAAAGGAAAAAGGCAAAGTCCGTTCGGAAGGCAAAGAATATATCATGCAAGACGGCGACGTTGTAGAATATTATTTCAACGTTTCCAAGAGCAATAAATAAGCAACGAATTGAAAATCCCGCAGGAATACAAGCTACTCCTGCGGGATCTTTTATTATTTTTAGTTCAGCTCATAATTGTACACAACGGCGAATTTGTCATTAAATTCAAAATCGTAATGCAACGCGCCGTTTGAAAAATAGAAATCCTGAAGGGTGACCATTGCATCGGCACAAGTAAAAACATCATCTTTGCGCATTACGCCATAACGCAATTCTTCCTCTTTATCCTCATATTTCAGCCAAAGAGAATAGGCATTTGCAATATACGGATATCCTTCAGTTATTCTTACGGAAAGAATACTCGGGTTTGTGTAAATACGTTCGTTCCCCTTTTCTGTTTGTCGAATGATCGAATAAGTATCTATATTATCACGTATATATTCTTCAAGCTCTTTTACGGTATCTATGAGGTCTATACCCACCATCGTAGCTGACATAGGCGCAAACGCTGCAACGTCCTCAAACGTCAAATCTTTTGCCTTTTTAAAAGAAATATCCGTATAAACATAATTATTACAATATTAATAGAGTTTAGAAAAAAAATTTAAAAAAATTTTTCAATTAAAGTTTCCCTTTTTCTTTCAGATAATCTTCTAAAATCTGTGCGGCGCAAAAAACGATATCGGCGCATGAGCGTTTCCGATAATATCCCTCTGTCCGAGCCTCCGCCTCTCCGCCGACCTGTACGGGGACTTTCATACCGCTAAGCAGTTCTCCGCAGATCAAACTGCCGTTTTCCCGTTGAAATTTTCCGCAAAGCTCTTGCGTAATCGCATAGATTGCTTTTTTATTTTCGGGCGTATTTTCTTCCCTCGTAAACATCGTTCCGATAACGGCAGCCATGCCGCTGATTGCGCCGCAGGTCAAACGAAGTCGACCAAGACCTCCGCCGAATGGAAGCATGATCTTTGTGACCGTCGCTTCGTCCATATTCATCACGTCAACAAACGCAAGCGCTACCGCTTGCGAACATGCATATCCTTTAAGAAAATATTCTTTTGCTCTTTCTGCTCTTGACATTTTTTTTATCTCCTGTTATAATAGTAATAGATTATGGAAAAAATATTTTATACAGACAAATCTAATTACTTATCGTCCGAAGAAGCGTTGCAATACGTTTTGTCTGAATTTTTCGGTGTTAAAAAGCCGAAGATCGTTCGGAACGAAAACGGAAAGCCGTTTTTGAAAGGCTGTGAAGAGCGGATCTTCTTTTCCGTAAGCCATACGGACAAGCGGCTGTTTATCGCCGTATCCGACGAAAATGTCGGGTTGGACGCCGAATCCCTTTCCCGTTCGGTCGATTATCCCCCTATTTTGCGCCGTTTTCCAGCCGAAGAACGGAGCGAAATTCGTTCTAAGGAAGATTTTTTACGGCATTGGACAGCAAAAGAGAGCGCCGTTAAATGGATGGGCGGAACGCTGGCAAATGATTTGGGAAAGATCGAATTTATAAAAGATCGGCTTTTCTACGGTGCGATCGAATTCCCCGTTTTTCTCGTTTTTTTCCAACGCGACGGACATCTTCTCGCCGTATGCAGCGAACGCAATTTCGAGAACGCAGAATTTATTCCGATATGATCGTCTTTTATTATATCATACCATAAGAAAAATTACAATATATTTTTAAAAAAAAGGAGAAAAAATTATGATTGGCGCAGTGATAGCAATGCAAAGCGAAGCGGACATCCTACTGGATGAGATGCAGGTCAACCGTTCTTTGACCATAAGCGGTAAAACGGTACACGTCGGCAAAGCTTACGGAAAGGAGATCGCGGTTTGTGTTTGCGGCGTTGGTAAAGTAAATGCTGCATCGGGCACACAGCTGCTCGTGAGCAAATTTGACGCGGAAAAATTATTAAATTTCGGTGTAGCGGGAGGTCTGAACAAGGGAACAAAACTTTGTCAAGTATATCAAATCTCGGCGGCGGTACAGTTTGATTTCGATCTCGTCCAGTTAAACGGTACGAAAATCGGGACTTTGGATGAATATGAAGAAAATTATTTGATACTTAATCAATTCAAAGCGCCGTTTGAAAAGAAAAAGTTGGGTACCGCCGATCGTTTTAACGATTCCCCTGCCGATTATAAGTTGCTGACCGAAGATTTGGAAGCGGATATCCGCGACATGGAAGGTGCAGCGATCGTACAAGCGGCGTTCGCGGCCGGCCTGCCCGTATATTCCGTAAAAGCCATTTCCGACGTTGCGGGTAGCGGAAGCACCACCGAACAGTTTTTAGCGAACAGGGACAAGGCTTTACAGAATTTGAAAACGGCTCTACCTGATATTTTCGAAGAACTTTAATAAAACACAGGCATTTTTGTTACACAGGAGGAAATATGGTCGATTTAGGTGATTGGAATGAACGATTGGCGCCATTGTTTGCCGATGAACGGTATTTAAAGATACGTAAATTTTTGATCGAGGAATATCGAAATTATGTTATATATCCCGATATGTACGATCTGTATAACTGTTTTCGGTACACGCAATTCAAAGATTTGAAAGTCGTTTTATTGGGACAAGACCCCTACCACAATGAAGGGCAAGCGCACGGGCTGTGTTTTTCCGTGCAAGACGGAGTTCCAAACCCGCCGTCATTGGACAATATTTTCAAAGAATTAAAAGCGGATATCGGCTGCGAATTGCCGCGAAGCGGAAACCTTACGAAATGGGCAAAAGAAGGCGTATTGTTGATGAACACTTCTCTTTCCGTTCGCGAGCATCAGGCGAATTCCCATTCCAAATGCGGTTGGGCGTGGTTCACGGACAGCGTCATCAAGCTGATCTCCGATCAGAAGGAACACGTTGTGTTTATTCTTTGGGGCGGAAATGCGCGAAGCAAAAAGCCCTTGATCGACGCGACGAAGCATCTGATCCTGGAATGTCCGCACCCCTCCCCTTTATCCGCGTACAACGGATTTTTCGGGTGTCGGCATTTCTCCAAAACGAACGCGTATCTGAAAGAGAACGGAGAAAAACCTATCGATTGGGATCTGACAAAATAAAAAAAATCAGGGAAGTACGTTTATTCGCGCACTTCCCTTTTTTCGACTATTTATTTTTACGCTTTTTAATAATTAAGGCCATCGTTGATGCCATAAAAAATAACATTCCGCCTTCACCGATAACGGAAGATGTACAAGATTTTACGATGCATCCGCGGATTTGTGTCGTTGCGTGCGGTTTTTCCGATGAACAAATCTCAAATGAAAGTTGTTTTTCGCTGTACCCAATATCTATCGGCAGAGACGGCATGGACAATGCATATCCGTTTTCCGTCTTTTCGAAATTGCCGAGCTCCGCACTTATCAAATATCGGGAAGCCGGCATATTCACTTGGATATTCAAAGAACCAAAATCCGCCCAACACTCTAAAGGTGAAAGTTGATAGGTATATTCAAAAATAATCGGCTCGTATTCTTCGTTTACCATGGGATACAGCGGCGCGACGATCGTGTTGGTCACGGTGGTGTTCGGCTCGATTTCTACGTCATATTCGAACCACCGCAAAAAACGTTCATAATACGCATACGCGTCTTCATCGCCTAAAAATTTCGCTTGCGCAGATATAAATCCCCATTGATTGGTCCGTAGTTGCATATTGCAAAGAAATGCGTTGTACCAATCCGTTTCGGATATTCCGTTATTCCTCGGATAATCAACAAAAACAAAGTCTTTATACGTCATGGTTTCCGTTGCCAGCAGGACTACTTCGCCGTTCACTTCCGCAGCGAAAGAACGATCGTTGTACAACTTCCAAGTAGGTAAAGTGGACAGTTCTTTACCGAAAACGTATAGTTCAAGTTCTGCGCCTTCCTCCGCCCACGTGAACCCTGCATTATAGCTATAATCTTGATCAAAACTACCCGCGGGCCACAGCATGAACCTTCTTTGGGTTTCGTTAAACAAGCTGTGAAAGTTAATATACGCAGATCTTTTATTCCCCTCCAAGCTAGCGAGTTTGTACGTGTATTTAGTGACAAGTGTGTCGGGAAGGAAAAAACCGTCTTCCAAATACGTATCGTTTAACCGCGAAAAATCAAACGTTGCGTCAAACTGTTCGTCAAATTTAAGCGTATACCGTATATTCGTTTCGACCGATTCTCCATCCACAAAAATTTTATATTTTTCCGTTTCGCTTGCATCTATCGCAATCTGCACATTCTCATCATATACCCAACCGTAGCTCGGCAACATTCCAAAAGGAAGCAAAAGCGTCGCTTTTAAGGTTTCAAAGGTTGGATTAAATAAAGTATATTCTGTCACGACCTTGCCCGCATAAGTAGAAAAATCCTGTGAAAGATCGTATGTCAAAGGTGTTTCTTCGATGTCGAATATGATCCGCGCGTTTTGCACAACCAAAGGACAATCGTCCTCTTTCGGAAACGCCGCGACCGTATATACGCCGTCGTGCGTACGCGGTGGAAGCGGATCGGTTGCAGATACTGTTATGTCTGACATAGGTATTATGACAGACATACTACTCAATGCCAACGTTATAGCTACTGCAATACAAAGCGATTTTTTCATTGTTTTTCCTCCTTAGCATTTGTTATACCAACATTATAGCACAATAATTTACCGTTTGTCAATGGTTATTTTTGTATTTTTGTCAATATTTACCTCATTCTACTTATATAACGAAAAGATCCGCAAAATTACTCAGTAAAATTGCAGATCTTTTTTTTATTTTTTAGGATTTTTATATCAATTTGGAAAGTATCTTTTTTAAAGCGTATTTGCAATGCTCGTATGTCAAGCCCCCTTGAAAATAGGCAGTGTACGGTTCCTTTACGGGGGCGTCAGCGGAAAGCTCCACGGAAGCGCCTTCAACGAAACAGCCTGCCGCCATGATCACTTTGCTGTCATACCCCGGCATATCCCACGGTTCAAGAGTAACGAAGCTGTCTACGGGCGAGGCTTCCTGTACCGATTGAATAAAGGCGCAAAGCTGCTCCGCCGTGTCAAATCGGATCGCACGCGTAATATCAGCGGGTGTTTTCTCCAATTTCGGAAAATTTTCATATCCGAGATTTTCAAGGCATTTTCCGATAACAAGGCTACCTTTTATCGCCTGATTGACGGTGTGCGGCGCCATAAAAAGCCCCTGATAAAACAACCGGTATCCGTACGCATAAGAACCGACTTCGTTCCCCACGGAAGGCGCAGTCAAACGTCTGCCGATAAGATCGATATATTCTTTTTTTCCGACGATATACCCGCCCGTAGGCGCAAGTCCACCACCCGGATTTTTGATCAATGAGCCGACCGCCACGTCCGCGCCGACGTCGCAGGGTTCTTGTTTTTCGACAAATTCGCCGTAACAGTTATCTACGAAAATACAACCTTTAAAACCAAGAGCCCGCACGTATCCGCAAAGCTCGCCGATCTCCGCAACCGTAAAAGCATCGCGAAGCTCGTATCCGCGCGAACGTTGAACGTAAATCATCTTCAATCTTTCGCCCAAACGCTGCATATCTTTCTTGATCTTTTCTTTATCAAATTTTCCGTCATCCGTAAGCGGCGTACAATCGAAAGAAATACCGAAATCTTTCAAAGAACCGTTTCCATCTCCGTAGATCACGCCGTGAATGGTATCATAAGGCATTCCCGATACAGATAAAACTGCGTCACCCGTACGCAATACACCGAAAAGCCCCACCGTCAATGCGTGCGTACCGCTGAGCATTGACGGTGAAACAATTCCTGCTTCCGCGCCAAGAGAAGCCGCAAATACATCGCCGAGCACAAAACGGCCTTCGTCACCATAGCCATATCCCGTCGTTGGATTAAAATGTCGTAATGCGATCGAATGTTTATTAAATGCTTTCAACACCTTTTCCTGATTATATTCGCTGATATCATCCGCCCGCTTGAATTGCTCCGCAAGCTGACCTTCGCTGATAGATATAAATTCTTCTATCGTCATTTTCTATTCTCTCCTGTGTACTATGTCTGAAATAATTATTTTGTCTGACATAATTATTTATTTTTTATTATGTTAGACATATTTATTATGTTTGACATAATATTTTGATTTATAAGAGTTTCAAAATTTCTTCCGCTGTTGCGCTTTCAGGCGATAAGCGGATATGATTTTGCATTTTTTTAAAGAATGTGATCTGCCGTTTGGCATAATTTCTAGTATTTTTTTTGACAAGTTCTTTTATTTCGTCTTCGCTGTAGCCCATTTTTAATCCTTCTGCGACTTCTTTATACCCGATGCCTTGCATACATTGCATATTTTCAGCGACTCCGTTCGCCAACAAAGCTTGAACCTCCTGCATTAAACCACGCGAAAACATCTCGTCAACACGAAGATTGATGCGTTTATATAGAGTTTCCCTCGGATAATCGATGGAAACAGCTACAAAATCAAGTCTCGGCACCGGTTCGTCCCGCTGTTCGGATTTTGCTTTTCCTGTTTATATTCGCTGATATCATCCGCCCGCGTGAATTGCTCCGCAAGCTGACCTTCGCT
>JBGVRF010000058.1:0-5155 GCA_045128175.1 Candidatus Scatosoma sp. | reverse complement strand
GCCGTAGCGAACGTACCGACGGCAAGCGCTGTTGCCATGGCACAGCAAAAACAAACGACTAAGCGTTTTTTCTTGCCTTTCAGAGAAGGGAACAATGACCGTTTTTTATCTTTGTCTCTCATAAATAAAAAACCTCCAATAAATTTTCTCGCTGAACGATTACATAATTACGCTCTATAAGCGACAGAGCCTCATTTTAAGAGCACAGCGTGTTTTGCGTTCTTCTTAACTCATACTCTTAAGCAGTTCCATGTACAGCAGTCAACCCGCCGTAACATCGCTGCGAAATAACCACCTTTGGGTTGTATCACAACCCAAAGGAGCCGGCTCCTTATTCATATGTTTGTCCAAAATTTTTTATAAAATTATATCTTATTCTATCATAACTCTTTCCTATAAGTCAACTATTTTTATAAAAACTTTCATTTATTTTTTTAAATTATATCAATCAAAAAAAACGATCGTATGAACACAAAGCATTTAAATCTTCAATTTCTACCTGTAAAATACCCGGATAAAAAGAATTTCGTTCCAATTTCAATTTTCCGCTTTTTTCCTCGCTTTGAAAGATTTTTTATCCGATTCCAGATAAAAAAACAACACACTCCAAAGGAGAGTGCCGTTTTTCAATTTTTATGCATAAATATTCACGCAAAAGGAAAAATTGTGTTTGCAACGTCGCTTCATTTTATATTTTTTAACAAAACCATCGGATATATTCGTCCAAGCCGAAGAAACTCGCAACACCGCCGATCCCAAACACACCGCGACGCGGGCAACGGCAAGCTTTTGCATGGCTTCCTTTCCGAAAATAAGCTCCGTTCTTGAAAATTGATTCAGTATAATATTCTCATCCCGATGTTTTAGACGTTACAACAATGTCCGCAGCTTTCACAATCGGGGAAAAGACTGTGATCGTATTCAATGCCGTTTTTATCGTAATAATCTTTCAGAGCTGCCTTGATCGCCTCCTCCGCAAGCACCGAACAATGAAGCTTGTGCGCGGGAAGCCCGTCCAAAGCCTCCACAACGGCTTTGTTGGTGAGCTCCAAAGCCTCGGAAACGGGCTTTCCTTTTATTAATTCGGTCGCCATAGAGCTTGAGGCGATCGCGCTGCCACAACCAAACGTCTCAAATTTCACGTCCACGATGATATCGTTTTCGATCTTGAGATATATTTTCATAATATCTCCGCACTTTGCATTGCCGACCTCGCCTACTCCATCGGCATTTTCTATAACGCCGACGTTTCTGGGATTGCGAAAATGATCCATTACTTTTTCACTGTATAATGCCATTTTTTACCTCATTTAATTATAAATTCTTTTTTGCCGCTTATCAGATCCCGCCAGATGGGCGATATGCCGCGTAAATATTCCACAACTTCCTTTACTGATCTTACGATATAATCGACGTCCGCTTCGGTGTTCTCCTCCGATAGGCTGAGCCGCAAAGAACCGTGCGCGATGTCATGAACTCTGCCGATCGCAAGAAGTACGTGGCTGGGATCGAGCGAACCGGACGTACAAGCCGAGCCAGAAGAAGCGCAGATTCCCTTATCGTCAAGTAAAAGTAACAAGGATTCTCCTTCGATGCCTTCAAAACAGAAGTTGACGTTTCCCGGAAGTCTTCGCTTGGCGTCCCCGTTAAGAACCGAATGAGGAATTTCGGAAAGCCCCTTGATCAATTTGTCCCTGAGCGCCGTCAATTTTGCACCGTTCCTGTCTATATTTTCACAAGCGATCTCCAAAGCCACGGTCATGCCGATGATCGCGGGAATATTCTCCGTGCCTGCTCTTTTACCGCGTTCCTGTGCCCCGCCTTCGATAAGCGTAGAGAGCAGCGTACCTTTCTTCGCGTACAAAACACCGATCCCCTTCGGACCGTGGAACTTATGCGCCGAAAGAGACAGCATATCGATATTCTGTTTCTGAACGTCAATATAGAGATGGCCGACAGCTTGTACCGCGTCAGTGTGGAATAGTACCCCCTTTTCACGACAGACCGCGCCGATCTCAGCAATCGGCTGGATCGTTCCGATCTCGTTATTCGCATACATCACGGTCACAAGGCATGTGTCGGGACGGATCGCCTCCGCTACCTGTTTTGCCGTTACGAGTCCGTTTTCGTGAACGTCCAGGAGGGTGATCTCAAATCCCTGCTTTTTCAATTTTTCCAAAGTGTGCAACACTGCGTGATGCTCGAAAGCGGTTGAAACGATATGCTTTTTACCCTTTCGTTCGCCGAGCTTCGCGGCGGATAAGATCGCCTGATTATCCGCTTCGCTTCCACCCGAAGTAAACGTGATCTCGCGCGCCGTACAACCGAGACATTTTGCGATCCGCTCCCTCGCGTTTGCCAGCGCTTCCGCAGCCTCCTGCCCTACGCTGTGCAGGCTGGACGGATTTCCATAAATCACGTCCAAATACGGAAGCATAGCGTCGATCGCCGTTCTGCTCATTTTAGTCGTAGCGGCATTATCTACGTATATTTCTTTACGCCCGTTAAAATCTTTCACTTTTTAAGACTCCTTTTTCGAATAAATGCATTGCCGGAATGGTTTTCGTGATCAGCTCGTCCAACGCCCAGCCAAGTATATCGGCTCCACGTTCAATCACTTTCCGCGAACACCCTGCGGCGAAGTTGCATTTCTGTATTTTTCTATCGCTCCAATGACTTAAACTCCGAAAAGCGATCTGACAGCCAATGGCTTTTTCAAACACCGTTTTTTATAAAAATCATCCCATCTTCTCCAAAATGGGCATACCATGTCTGAGATGAAATATAATTTTGTTGTGTTTTTTAATAATTTATTTTTGATAGTGTTAAATCGTTTTTTCACCAAATATTTTTACAGCCAAAGGCACCTGCCTTAAAAACAGGTGCCGACGGTTGCTGAATTTCTTATTCCGCAAACAGCGGGGTAGAGAGATACCTATCGCCTGTATCAGGAAAAAGAACGACGATGGTTTTGCCTTCGTTTTCAGGGCGCTTTGCCAACTCGATAGCTGCAAAGGCCGCGGCACCCGAAGAGATACCGACCAATACGCCTTCGCTCTTGCCGATCAGCTTTCCGGTAGCAAACGCGTCCTCGTTGGATACGGGTATGATCTCATCGTAAATTTTCGTATTCAGTACGTCGGGAACAAAGCCCGCGCCGATACCTTGGATCTTATGCGGTCCCGCAACGCCGGTGGACAAAACGGCAGAGGTTGCAGGCTCGACGGCAACGACCTTTACGTTCGGATTCTTCGATTTCAGATATTCGCCAACGCCCGTGACCGTACCGCCCGTACCGACGCCAGCGACAAAAATATCTACGTTTCCGTCCGTATCTTCATAGATTTCCGGACCGGTATGTTCTCTGTGCGCTTTAGGGTTTGCGGGATTTACAAACTGACCGGGGATAAAGCTGTGCGGAATCTCCGCGGCAAGCTCGTTTGCTTTTGCGATCGCGCCCTTCATCCCCTTTGCACCCTCGGTAAGAACCAGCTCCGCGCCGTACGCTTTCATCAGCTGTCTGCGTTCAACAGACATCGTTTCCGGCATTACGAGGATAACGCGATAGCCTCTCGCGGTAGCAACCGACGCAAGTCCGATGCCCGTATTGCCCGAGGTCGGTTCAATGATCACGGATGCAGGGCAGAGCTTCCCGCTCTCTTCCGCGTCGTCGATCATCGCTTTTGCAATCCTGTCCTTTACGGAACCTGCGGGATTCAAATATTCGAGTTTTGCGAGGACCTTCGCTTTAAGACCTAAAGATTTTTCGACGTTCGTGAGCTCCAGAAGGGGTGTTTTTCCGATCAGTTGATCGGCAGACGTATATATTTTAGCCATAATTTGATCTCCTATTCTTTTTATTTTTATTTTTTTAGTAATTATCCTTTCTTTATCTTCCGTGGCAACATCGACCGAAGCGGAAATTCGCCCTTACGAGCAATTCGAAATAGTTTTTCATCCCTGAATACCTCCCCGTAATATTATGCGAAAGGTCAATTCTTTGCTACCGATTTAAATCCGTTTTCCAGATCCGCAAGGATATCGTCGATATGCTCCGTACCGATGGAGAGACGGATGGTATTCGGCTTGATATCCTGTTCGGCGAGTTCTTCTTCGCTGAGCTGGCTGTGCGTGGTAGTCGCCGGATGAATAACGAGACTCTTCACGTCCGCAACGTTCGCAAGCAAGGAGAATATCTTCAGATTATCGATAAATTTATGCGCTTCTTTTACGCCGCCCTTGATTTCGAAGGTAAATATCGAAGCGCCACCGTTCGGAAAATATTTTTTATACAACGCGTGGTCGGGATGCTCGGGCAAGGACGGATGGTTGACCTTTTCCACAAGCGGATGTTTCACAAGGTATTCCACCACTTTTTTCGTGTTTTCGGCATGGCGCTCAAGACGAAGGGAAAGCGTTTCCGTACCTTGCAGCAACAAAAACGCCGCAAAGGGAGAGATCGTAGCACCCGTATCGCGAAGCAAGATCGCACGAATATAAGTAACGAATGCCGTAGCACCTGCTGCTTGGGTAAAGGATACGCCGTGATAGCTGGGATTAGGCGCTGCGATCGCGGGATAATTACCCGATTTTGCCCAATCGAATTTACCCGAATCGACAATCACACCGCCGAGCGTCGTGCCGTGCCCACCGATAAATTTCGTCGCCGAGTGCACGATGATATCTGCGCCATGCTCGATCGGTCTGATGAGATAGGGAGTGCCGAACGTATTGTCTACGACAAGCGGTAACCCATGTTTGTGCGCAAGCACCGCCAACGCGTCAATGTCGGGAATATCGCTGTTGGGATTGCCAAGCGTTTCTATGTAGATCGCGCGGGTATTCGGTTGGATCGCGCCCTCCACTTCCTTCAGGTCGTGGATATTAACAAAAGATGCCGTGATGCCGAAGTTTGGCAACGTATGTGCAAGCAGATTGTAGCTGCCACCGTAAATGGTCTTTTGTGCGACGACGTGTCCACCGTTTTGCGCCAACGCCTCGATCGCGTATGTAATCGCCGCTGCACCGGACGCAAGTGCCAATGCTGCTGTTCCGCCTTCCAGTGCCGCTATTCTTTTTTCCAGGACTTCCTGCGTCGAATTCGTAAGTCTTCCATAGATATTTCCTGCATGCTGCAGGTCAAAACGTGCTGCGG
>JBGVRF010000057.1:0-2902 GCA_045128175.1 Candidatus Scatosoma sp. | reverse complement strand
ACGGCTTCGCGAATTCCATCAGTTCGGCGTGGAGATCTTCGGCGCGAAGAGCGCACAAACGGACGCGGAAGCGGTGCTTATGGCGGATTCGCTTTTGAAAAAACTCGGTTTACAAGTAAAACTGTATGTTAACTCGATCGGTTGTCCCACTTGTCGTGCGGCGTATAATAAAGCGCTGAAAGAGTTTTTTGCGCCCAATCTTGAAAAGCTTTGTTTCGATTGCAAGGCTCGTTATGAGAAAAATCCGCTTCGCTTGCTCGATTGCAAAGAAGCGGAGTGCAAAAAGATTAACGCAGGCGCGCCGTCGTTGCTTGATTATCTCTGTGAGGGTTGTCGCGCGCATTTTGAAGCCCTTAAAGAATATCTCGCCCTTGCAGGCGTAGAATATGAGATCGATCCCCGTATTGTACGCGGACTCGATTATTACACGCGTACCGTGTTCGAATTCGTATCGACTTCGATCGGCGCGCAGGGTACGGTTTGCGGCGGCGGCAGATACGACGGGTTGATCGAAGAGCTTGGCGGCAAGCCGATGCCCGCAGTCGGGTTCGCGGCGGGGCTCGAAAGACTGCTGATTGTAATGGAGCAGACGGGCGCGGCAATGCCCGAAGAACCGAAGCCTGAGGTGTATATTGCGGGTATGGATGCGGAGTGTCGTAAAAAGGCGTTCGAGATCGCAATCGCGTTGCGCAGAAAGGGCGTGTATGCAGAGATCGATCATATGGAACGTTCGGTAAAGGCGCAGTTTAAATATGCCGATAAGATCGGCGCGAAATACGTTGTTGTCATTGGCGGAAACGAGTTGGCGGAAGGTAAAGCCAATGTCAAACATATGGCAACGGGAGAAAGTGAAAGCGTGCCGTTTGACGAGATGTATACTTTTTTGAAAAAGTGAAACACTAAAGACAGGAGAAAAAATTATGGTAAAATATATCACGGGAAAAGAATTGGAAGAACTGATTGCGACGTCGGACAAACCTGTTTTCTGCGATTTTTGGGCAAGCTGGTGCGGACCTTGCAGAATGTTGGCACCTGTGTTTGAGGAGCTTTCCGACAAATACGAGGATAAAGCGGTATTCGTGAAGATGGACGTGGACGAGGAGGCGAACGAAGATGCGGCGAGAAAATATCGCATCACGAATATTCCCAACGTCATTGCGTTTAAAAACGGACAGCCTGCAGACAACAGTTTGGGCTTCAAACCGCAAGAAATGCTGGAACAGTTCATTGAAAATAATTTATAAGTTTTGACAGAAAGAAAGGGCTTATCCGAGAGGGTTCGGATGAGCCTTTTTTGTATGTGAACGCATACCTGGTATGCTCGAACGGCCAACGTACGGCAACGTTCCGTTGTATTAAGTTTAGAAGTCAAGGAATCAGCGTTCCGCTGAACTTAGTTAAGGGTCAAGGGATATGCTCCCTTGCGGGTGCGGGCGGAGCCCACAAAAAGAGCACTAAAAAGCAACGGAAGGTTTTTGATCGCTTTTCCCGAAGATTTTTATTTGAAAGACCGGATAGTTGCGCGGAAGAGCTTGTGGAATTTTTATCTTTGGATAAATAAATTTATATTCATATTTGTGGAACGACGTACAACAAAACAGAAATCAAGGAATTGGAAACGGTTTCGAATTTTCAAGAGTTGTTTCAACCGTTAAGCGAAGTTTTTCTCATCGAAAGACTTGTAAGGGGCACGAGATTTTTTTATAAAGCAGAGGACATTGAAGAATTGTATGAAGAGCATTTTACACTGAGCGGAAACGAAACGGAAAACAGGCAATTTTCGATCGTGATCGAGCTAAGGAGCGTGGAAGGCATAGGTTTTCGCGAATCGATCAGAGAGGTGCTTCAAAGGAAAAATATCCGTGATTTTTTTAGAAAGTATACAGTGGAAGAATAAATAAGAAAGGCGTGTAAATATTATATAAATATGTAAAAAGCTCTTCCAAAAGACCACGTAAAAAAAATTTTAAAATTTTCCAAAAAATTTGCAAAAAACTATTGACAAATTCATTTTTTTATATTATACTATAAACAGTTAATAAAACTTAGTCCTAATAAGATTGAGTAGCGAAAAGAAAAAAAGAGGTTCAGTTATGAAAAAATTCGAATGTACAGTATGTCACCACGTAGTAGAAGCGGACGTAGCACCGGAAGTATGCCCCGTATGTAAGCAAGCAGGCAAGTTTGTTGAGGTGAAACCCGCATTGAAAGGATCCAAGACGGAAGCGAACCTTCAGACGGCGTTTGCCGGCGAATCGCAGGCGAGAAACAAATACACCTATTTTGCAAGCAAAGCAAGAAAGGAAGGCTTTGTACAGATCGCGGCGATCTTTGAAGAAACGGCGAAGAACGAACAGGAACATGCGAAGATCTGGTTCAAGTTGCTTAACGGCGGCGAGATCTCCTCGACGGCGGAAAATCTTTTGGCGGCAGCAGAAGGCGAAAACTACGAATGGTCGGATATGTATGCAGAGTTCGCGGTGGTAGCGCGCGAAGAAGGCTTTGAAGATATTGCGAAGTTGTTTGACGGCGTAGCGGCGATCGAAAAAGAGCACGAAGAAAGATACAGAAAACTGCTTGCAAACGTGAAAGGCGACCTTGTATTCTCGAAGGACGGCGACGCTGTATGGCAGTGTTCGAACTGCGGTCATATCGTGGTCGGCAAGAAAGCGCCCGAAGTATGCCCCATCTGCGCGCATCCTCAGGCTTATTTCCAGGTAAGAGCAGAAAACTATTGATTGTTTCATGAGGCGTTTCTCATGCTTCTAATCTAATTTGATTTTTTCCATTTGTCCCCACGGCGCTTTCCTGCCGTGGGGATATTTCGAATTACAAGAGTTTCTATCGGTCGTATCAGGCGGAGGAAAGTAACAATGCGTTATATCGCTGACGGTGTAACGTA
>JBGVRF010000056.1:0-3238 GCA_045128175.1 Candidatus Scatosoma sp. | reverse complement strand
TCGTAAAGCCCATTACGTTTGGCACGCTCGATCGCTTTAAAAAACAGGGAAATAAGTACCATATCGTCTTGCGCGGCAAGGAAAACGGACAGTCTGTGGAAAACGTGTACAAGGTAGACAGTTTGGAAAGGGTCATCGATCCTTTTACCGATTATGACAGTTATATCGCGCTGGCAAAGGATCCGGAGTTGAAGCTTATCGTTTCCAACACGACGGAAGCTGGGATTTGCTATAACGAAAATGACAAAATGGATGGCTTTGACGGCATTACCTATCCCGCAAAGCTGACGAAATTCCTTTACGAGAGATTTAACGCAGGCTTAGACGGCGTGTATCTTCTTCCCGTAGAGCTTATCGACAATAACGCGGACGAACTGAAAAAATGCGTGGAGAAGTATATCGAGCTTTGGAAACTTCCCGAAGCGTTCAAGAAATGGAACGACGAACGGAATTTCTATTGCAATACGTTGGTAGACCGCATCGTGTCGGGCTATCCCCGCGACGAGGAAACGAAAGCGCATTTGGAAGAGTTGATTGGTGAAAAGGACGAGCTTGTGTCTATCGGGGAACCCTTCGGGCTTTGGGCGGTGGAAAAGAAAGGCAATATTGCCGAATACGTCAAAGAAGGCGTACATAATATCGAGGTGGTTTTGACAAACGATATCGGGTATTATAAAAAGAGAAAGGTGCGCGTTCTCAACGGCAGTCATACCAACCTCGTGCCTGCGGGGCTTATGCTCGGCGCGGTAACGGTGTACGATTGCATGATGGATGAAAAACTTTCGGCGTTTGTGGAAAACACCTTAAAAGACGAGATCATTCCTTATGTGTCGAGCGATATTGCGGCAACGACGGCATTTGCAAACAGCGTAAAGGATCGTTTTATGAACCCGTTCCTCAATCATCAGCTTGTCAGCATTTCGCTCAACTCCATTTCCAAATGGCGCGCAAGAGTTTTGCCGAGCTTCAAGGACTACTACGCGAAGCACGGTAAGATCGCGCCCAACCTTACGGTGGGGTTCTCTTATCTCATGGCATTGTATTCTTCCATAGAAAACGTGGTGGGCAGGTATGAGGTGAAGCTTGAAAACCGCGTTATCGAGTTCAAAGACGATCTGTCGTATTTGGAATATTTTGCGGAGGGAAAGCCCATAGGCGCATTTATGTCGAACGCCGATATCTGGGGGAAAGATTTGACGGCATACGCAGGATTCTACGATGCAGTAATTAAAAACGTGGCAGACATTAAAAAGGGAATTTGCTTGATATGAAAAGCGTCATTATTAAAGAAAAGGACAACGTTCGCGTTTGTCTTGACGGCAACGAAAAAATCCCCGCAGGGCATAAATACACGTTGCGGGATATTTCCGAAGGAGAATATATCATTAAATACGGCGAGATCATCGGCAGAGCGACGCAGGATATTCAAATAGGCGAATGGGTACATACGCACAACGTAAGATCGCATTTGGATGAAAACGTGGCATACAGGTATGAGTTCAACGCCGAAAAACCCGTTAAAGGTAAGGCAATCTTTAAGGGCTATAAGCGCGTAAAAGGCAGAGCGGGAATACGGAACGAAATTTATATTATCCCCACGGTCGGGTGCGTAAATAATGTTTGTATCCGCCTTGCGAATGAGGCGCAAAAATACGTTACGGGCAGTATCGACGGCGTATACGCGTTTACCCATCAGTTCGGCTGTTCGCAACTTGGCGAGGATAATGAGAATATAAAGAAGTTACTTTGTTCTATCGCCCTTAATCCCAACGCAAGCTATGTGTTGTTCGTTGGACTCGGCTGTGAAAACAACGGCATGGACGGGATAAAGGAATATCTTGCCCCCTACGGACGTGAGAATATCGAGTATTTCAACTGCCAGGACGTGGAGAATGAACACGTACACGGTATGGGGATATTGCGAAAATTCATTCAAAAAGCGAGAGACCTGCAAAGAGAGGACGTGGATCTTTCGGAACTGTGTATCGGCTTAAAATGCGGCGGTAGTGACGGGTATTCGGGCTTGACGGCAAACCCGCTTGTTGGAAAAATTACTGATAGAGTGGTATCCTATGGCGGTAGCGCAATCCTGACGGAAGTCCCTGAAATGTTCGGCGCGGAACAACTGCTTATGAACAAATGCAAAAATGAAGAAGTTTTCGAGAAATATAAAAAGATGATCGAGGACTTTAAAGCATATTACACAAAACAAGGTTTTCCCGTATACGAAAATCCCTCTCCCGGAAACAAAAAGGGCGGGATAACGACCTTGGAAGAGAAGTCCTTGGGGTGTATCGAGAAGGCAGGAAGTACGGAAATTGTAGACGTACTTTCCTACGGAGAACAGGTAAAGGAGGCAGGCGTGTCTGCGTTGAACGCTCCGGGAAACGATCTTATCGCGTCGACGGCACTCGGGGCGAGTGGCTGCCAGATCGTGTTGTTCACGACAGGTAGAGGTACGCCGTTTAGCACCTTCGTGCCGACGATGAAGATCGGTACGAATAATAATATTTCCGCGCATAAATCCAATTGGATAGATTTCAACGCGTATTCTATGGACGAAGACGGGCTGTTCGATTTGATTTTAAAAACGGTGAATGGCGAGTATGCGTGTAAGAATGAAGATATAAGAGAAATTGCATTTTATAAAACAGGAGTAACGCTATGAGTTATATCAAAGATAATTTTTTATTGTCCAACAAGACGGCTGAAAAATTATATTTTAATTACGCAAAAGATATGCCGATTTTCGATTATCATTGCCATTTGTCCGAAAAGCAAATTCTTGAAAACAAACCGTTTAACGACGTGTTCGAGATTTGGCTTGCAGGGGATCATTACAAATGGCGTTTGATGAGAAATTATGGAGTCAATGAAGAATACATCACGGGCAAAAGCACGACGAACAAGGAAAAGTTTTTGACTTATTGCAAAGTACTTGGTACGGCGTTTGGAAATCCGCTGTATCATTGGTCGCAAGTGGAACTTAAAGAATTTTTCGGCTGTGAAATTGAAATCAATGAGGAAAACGCGGAAAAGATTTGGAATGAGTGTAGTGCGTATATCCAAGAGAATAAAATTACTCCGCAAAAGTTGATCGAGCAATCGGACGTCACGCACCTGTTCACGACGAACGAAATTTTCGACGACCTTTCTACATTCCCAGCGATTGAGAGAAAGGGGTATAAGTTCAAAGTGATTCCTGCATTCCGCGCGGATAAAATTATGAATATCGAGG
>JBGVRF010000055.1:0-2708 GCA_045128175.1 Candidatus Scatosoma sp. | reverse complement strand
AATAAGCTGAATATTTATTTTGACGGAAAAATTTTTCAGTTTAAATCGGATAAGCGTTTCAACGCTTTGAAATACGTAAATATTTATTATCATTGGAAAAATACGGTAAAGGACGGTGATGAGAATGGTAAATTTTTGGGACTTTAGTGTTTGGGGATACGTCAACATCGTTGCGGTGTTGCTACTCAGTTTGTTGGTTGCGAATATGCTGAAAAAGCAAATCGCATTTTTGCGCAACTCGCTGATCCCCACGTCTGTGCTGGGTGGAGCGATATTGCTTATTATATCGGCCGTGTATAAGGCAATCACAGGTAACGTAATGTTCAATACCGAATTTTTCGGCGGAAACGGTATGTCCGATCTGGAAGTGATCACCTATCACGCGCTTGCACTTGGGTTTATCGCAACTTCATTGAAGACCACCAACAAGAAGATGAGTAAACAACGTACGAAAGAGATCTTTGATTCGGGGGTGACGACGGTTGCTACATATCTGTTGCAGGCGATGTGCGGTTTGGGTATCACCATTGTGTCGGCTTTGATCATAGACGGCTTTTTTTCCTGCGGCGGGGGTTTTGCTTCCGTTCGGTTACGGACAGGGCACGGGACAGGCACTTAATTACGGGAATATATACGAAACGGATTACGGATTTGTCGGCGGCAGAAGCTTTGGGCTTACGATCGCTGCGTTTGGTTTTTTGAGCGCGAGCATCGGCGGCGTGGTCCACCTCAATATCATTAAGCGTCGCGGACGCACGATTGCCAAACCTGAGGACGGAAAGCGGCTTAATCTTGCGGATATCCAGTCGGACGATGAGATCTCTATGAACGGAAGTACGGATAAGCTGACCGTACAACTTGCTTTCATCTTGATTTCTTACGCGTTGACGTTTTTGGTTATGTACGGACTGTCCGCGCTTATTCCAGGAATGCGGGCGACTATCTACGGGTTCAACTTTCTCATCGGCGTACTCATGGCGACGCTGTTGAAATTTATCATTCGTTTTTTACGTAAAAAAAATATTGTGATCAAGCAATACGTCAACAACTTTTTGATGGATAGGATCAGCGGGTTCTTTTTCGATATTATGGTCGTTACGGGGATCGCCGCGATCCAGTTGGATATTCTCGAGGGTTCTTGGACGGTCATTCTCATTCTCGGAGTGGTCGGATTGGTCGTTACTTATATCTACAATTATATTATCGCGAAAACGTTGTTTAAAGAATATCGCGACGAACAATTCCTCGCCATGTACGGTATGCTGACAGGTACTGCCAGCACGGGCGTTATCCTGCTTCGAGAGCTGGATCCCGAATATCGTACTCCTGCGGCGGACAACCTTGTGTATCAGCAATTTCCTGCGATCGTATTCGGGTTTCCGTTGATGCTGTTGGCGACGCTTGCGCCCAAAGAACCGCTCTTGACTCTGGGGATACTCGTTGCGTTTTTTATCGTGATGAACGTGATCCTGTTCCGCTCGAAAATTTTCAAGCGGAAGCGTAAGGCGTCCGATCCGGAGATCGCGGAAGAATAATATCGATTTTGAAGCCGAAAAATTGGCTTTTGTAAAGGCATAAAATGGATCTTAATAAGTTTTCAGGTAAAAAAATATGTGTGGCGGTCAGCGGGGGCGTGGACTCGATGAGCCTTCTGCATTATATGAGAACGTATGCAACGGAATGTGGGTACATCCTGCTTGCCGTGCATTGCGAGCATGGTATTCGAGGTGAGGAAAGC
Organism: Candidatus Scatosoma sp.; assembly: GCA_045128175.1. Lineage (GTDB taxonomy): Bacteria > Bacillota > Clostridia > Christensenellales > Borkfalkiaceae > Scatosoma. The sequence continues at coordinate 970 of JBGVRF010000055.1, read as the reverse complement.
GTTTCCGACGCCCGTTTTGTCGCGGAAACCTGTGAAAAATGGGGAATACCCTTGTTTTCTTTCGCCGAGGATTGTCCCCGAAAAGCCGAGCGGGAAAAAAAGAGCCTGGAAACCGCAGCAAGAGAGTTCCGCTATGCATCCTTTCGGTATTTGCTCGACCGCAAACAAGCCGATCTTATAGCTTTAGCGCATCATTTGGACGACGAGGCGGAGACAGTACTGTTCCGTTTGGCACGCGGCACGTCGTTGACGGGCGCGCAGGGCATGAAAGAGGAAGCGGGACATTTTATCCGCCCATTTTTGACTTGGACAAGGACGGAGATCGTGGCGTATGCCCGCGACAAGGGGATCTGTTGGCGGGAGGATAAAACGAATTTCCAGAAGGATGCGACGAGGAATAAGTTGCGGTTGGAGGTTTTGCCGGCTTTGGAAGAGGCTGTGCCGGGCGCGGCGAAAAATCTTACACGGTTTGCTCGTTTGGCTGAGGAGGACGATGCGTTTTTGTATTCGCTTGCGGAAAAATTGTTGATGCAAGAGAAAGGGTGCGTGACGGTGCACTTCAGCGAAGAAAGGCCGCTGTTTTACCGCGCCGCGTTGACGGCGATGAAAGCGTTGGGCGTGGACAGAGATTATACCCGACAGCATTTGGAAAGCTTATTTTCTTTACAGAGCTTATCGCGCGGGGCTTTGGTTTCTTTGCCAAAGGAGCTCGTGGCGGAAAAGACGGCGGAAGGGGTTTTGTTTCAAAGAAAAAAAGAGGAGATCTTTCCGCCGAAAAATCCCCCGAAAAAATTCGACGAAAGCGGATTTGATGGGGGCAGGTATGCGGTGAGCTTGGAAAAGGCGCCTTTGAACGAATTTGAAAACGGGTGGAAGATCCTGCGCTTCGACGGGGATAAATTACCGTCGGACGCCGTGTTTCGGTTTCGGAGAGAAGGGGATTGGATACGCTCGTTCGGCGGAACGAAAA
>JBGVRF010000054.1:0-4001 GCA_045128175.1 Candidatus Scatosoma sp. | reverse complement strand
GTCTACTTCGTCCTTGTCGAGGATAATTTCCTTCTTTGCAAGGGGGAGCAATACTGCAACACCCGAATCGTCCGCCGACGAAATCGTAGCCGTAATCAACTGTCCTTTTTTGAACTTAGGTTGACTGTCCATGTTTGCAACAACTTCTTCCATCGTTGCTTTTGCTTCTGTTTCCATTTCCATCTTTAATAGAACCTCCTGAGTTTGCGCGTTAGGGGTGCTTGCACCCGTAACAATACCTACCTTTTTAAATCTTTTGATTGTTTTATACTGCAGATCGGCAGAACTTGACAACCGGAATACGTTTTCACAATTCTTAGCGCAGATCTCGAAAAGCTTATTGGTGTTGCTGCTGTTTAAGCCTCCGATGACCAAAATCGCGTCGCATTGCTTCGACAATTCCTTCGCCTCATTTTGTCGTCCTATAGTAGTATAGCAAATTGTGCGAAAAACATCAACTGTTTTTCTATGCGTATTTTTAAGATTTTTTATAATTTTTTCAAATTTTTCTTCAGAATAGGTCGTTTGGACCACTACACAACAATTTTTTTTGGGTAGTAGGTCGAAATTTTCCGTCTCCGAAGAAAAAATATATGCTTGATCGTCACACCATCCATTCAGCCCCACTACCTCCGGATGAGATTTCTCTCCGATGATCACGATCGTTTTTCCGTTCCTATAATTTTCATCGACGATCCGTTGCGTACGACGAACGAATTCACAGGTACAATCAACGAGGGAAATTTTTCTTTTCGCGCAATCTTCATAAACGGCTTTTCCGACTCCGTGTGAGCGAATGATTAGCGTTGCGCCGTTAGGCACCTCTGATAAATCCTCGACTCTGATGATTCCCCTGTCTGCTATTTTCTTTACGACCTCGGGATTGTGAATGATCTCACCGTAAATATACGTATTTTTCGGATCAACGGACATGGCTGTGTCTACCGCCTTTTTTACGCCGTGACAAAAGCCACCGTTTTTAGCGATCAAAATTTCCATCGATTACGTTTCGCCTCTTTCCTTCTTATTCTTTCTGCTTTTTAAATATTCAGTATGCTCTGCCCGTACGGTCTGTAACATACTCCGAAGCTTTTCGTCGGCTTCATTATAATCGGTCTGTGTCAGCTTTCGATCGTAATATTCCGTCAATTCAATAGGATCCCCAACGAGAATATGCGTGCAACGAAACATTTTCGGACGATTGTATATTACCATAGGCAAAACAGGCGCTTTTGCTTTGATCGCCATCGCGGCGGCGCCATGACGGAAAGGCAACAATTCTTCATTTTCCTTATTGCGGGTACCCTCTGGAAATACTGCGATTTTTTCACCGTTTTTAAGACATTTGAAACAATCGAGAAGTGTACGTATGTCATTTCCGTCTCTGGTGGCAAAAATCGCTTTGGCTTTGCGGGCCAAGAACCCCAAACCAAAGGTTTCTTCTATTTCCTTTTTTGCAATAAAATGGATCTGCTCCCAGGTCGTTGCGGCGACGTATGCGGCATCCAGCATCGTGAAATGATTGCAAACGTAAACGCATGCACCGGCGGGTATCTTTTTTTTTCCGTAAAAGCGGAAAGGCTTAATCAACCAATATATCGGAATGATCAATATTCGCAAAAAATTAAGAAATGAATTGATATGCTTTCCTTTTTTATTCGCTTTTACTGTAACGGAATCTTTTTTCTTTTCACGCGGCATCGATTTATTTTGTTTACTTATTTCCTTTTTATTTTTTTCCATTCAACTGTTTCCTTTATCAGATTTTCGATTGAATTACGGCCTTTAATGCGGCGACCACCGCTTCGACGTCCATGTCGGACGTATCGATCTTCACCGCATCCGACGCGCAGACCAGCGGCGAAAATTCACGTTCACTGTCTTGCTTATCACGCGCGATGATCTCTTTATGCAACTCGTCAAAGTCAACCTTTTCGCCTCGCGCCTGCAATTCTTTAAAACGACGCTCCGCACGTATCTTGCTGTCGGCCGTAACAAAAAATTTGAATTTTGCATCCGGTAAAACAGCCGAACCAATATCTCTGCCGTCAAGAACGCAAGACATCGTTTTCGCTATCTCCTGTTGTATCTCGACCATTTTTATACGCACTGCACTATGCGTGGAAATATCAGAGGCAGCCATAGAAACAGCATTCTCACGGATCTCCGAAGAAACATCCTCACCATCCAATATCGTATGCTGTTTTCCGCCCCTATATTCCACTTTTACATTCAGAGTCGGCAACATTTTCTCGATCGCGATAACGTCTTTGGGATTCAATCCCATGCGCAACGCTTTCAAAGCGCAGGCACGATACATTGCCCCCGTATCTAGATACAATATATTATAGTCGCGCGCGAGGATCTTCGCGATCGTACTTTTTCCACTACCGGCCGGTCCATCCAGCGCGATATTGTAAATTTCCGAAATATCTTTCCTCAATACTTTCGCTCCTCTTTGATAGATATGCTTTGCACTCCCGTTTTCATCCGTTCTTTCCGTAAGCAACATCAAACGGATGCACAGTTTCAGACTTCCGTCGATCTCCGGTTCGATCGCCGCAAACAAAGGCGCAAAATCGTACCCGCATTCTCTGGCAGCTTTAGCTGGATGATAAGCATGGATATCCGTCGTCAAAGAAAATATAAACGCGCGAATTTCTTCTTTTTTCAATGCGTTTGCTTGAAAAATCGCATCTAAAAGCTCTTTTACAGCTTCGGAAATTTCCTCTTTACAATCACTTGCGATCGTTGTCGCGCCTCGAATCACCAACATAATAAAACCCCTAAATTTATACTTAATTATTATACCCTATTTTTTCTTTTGAGTCAAACTTTTGGCTTATCTTTCCTGTCACGTAAACATATGACAATAGATTAAAAAATAAAAAACGGGAGTATTTTGTTTATTTTAGCAAATCAACGTATGCTGTTGCCCGCCGCATACCCCGTAGAAAAAGCAATCTGAATATTAAAACCGCCGGTAAACGCGTCTACATCCAGCACTTCACCGCAAAAACGCACCCCTTTCACCTTTTTACTTTCCATTGTTTTAGGATTGATCTCCGAAAGATCCACACCGCCGGAAGTGATGATCGCTTCTTCAAAACCTCGCAAGCTTTTTATTCTCATCGGGAAATTTTTTAAGATTTTTACAAATCTTGTCCGTTCTTCTTTCGTCAGAACGTTGACGTTTTTCTTTTCCGATATACCACAGGCCGTTAAAACTGTGAATATGAGTTTCTGAGGCAACAACTCACAAAGCGCATTGGATATCTGTTTGTTTTTATACTTTTCAAAATCACGCAAAATGCGTTTATCCAACGTCTGTTCATCTAGCGCTGGCTTTAGATCAAGCGTTAGAGAAAGATTCTTCAAGGGCTGACGATTGATCACCGAAGACATGGAAAGTACGATGGGTCCGGAAATTCCAAAATGCGTAAAAAGCATTTCGCCAAAATCGCTGTAAAGTATTTTTTCGCCAAGCTTTGCCGTCAAAGATACATTTTTCAAGGTAAGTCCTTGCAGATCTTTATACCAATTTCCCTCAAGATTCAAACCGCAAAGCCCGCATTTCAAATCAGTTACGGAAATCCCGTTCTCTCGCGCAAAAAGATAACCGTCCCCTGTACAACCAGTAGAAGGATAACTGATTCCTCCTGTCGCGATAATTACTTCATCAAACATATATTTGGAATGTGAGGTGAGAATTTTTACCCTGCCAGACATACCAATTATGTCTGGCATAGCTTTTTTGTTTATGTCAGACATAGGTATTGTTTCTGACATAATACTTATACTTTTTACTTCTTCATTTAATCGGATCGTTACCCCCGTCATTTTGCAAGCTTTTTCAAGCGTTTTTGTTACATCGCTGGCGTGATCCGATGATGGAAATACTCGATTCCCTCTTTCAATTTTTACAGATAAACCGTAATTTTCAAAAAAATCAATTGTTTTTTGAGGTGGAAACGAATATAAAACTCCGGTTAAAAATTTTT
>JBGVRF010000053.1:0-3563 GCA_045128175.1 Candidatus Scatosoma sp. | reverse complement strand
ATAGCATTGACAAACTGAACGGAAGAATAGGTGCTCTGTTCCTTAAAAGCCATAACGAAACGAAAACGAGAGTATTCGTCAATAGCCGTATATTGGTAATAGCGTTCCTGCAAGCCGTCTGCATCGGGAACAATACAGGATTTGGGAACAATTTTCACGTCAACCTGAACTCTTTGACCGGGATAAAGCATAGGCTCGTAGGGTTTTGGAATATATTTAGGATTCGGTGGTTTAACGGGTTGCAGGGATAGTTTTCTCAAAATGCGCCAAAGCGCAGGAATAGAACGTTTGTAGCCACGCTGCATAAGTTTAGTCCAAAAGAAAACCAAACCGTCGTTAGGATTACGTCTACGCATATCGGAGATAAGTTTAAGCTCTTCGGGTGTATGTTGATTGGGGTGGCTGTGTGGACGCCGAGAGTATTCTGCAAGGGATTGAGTAGTACCATTATACCGTTTACGCCAACGGTAGATGGTGGCTCGAGAGACACCAAAACGGCGAATGGTAGCAAAAATAGAATTTCTAAAAGAATAGAGTACAACTGATTGACGAAAGTTAGCTTTTTGTGATACAATGTTCATAGTAGCGAATAAATTTTCCTTTGTTAGTTTTTTGTGCTGATTAAACTTTAACATAAAGAAAATTTTTTCGCTACCTTTTTTATGCCTTTTGTCTCATATCTATTGTAATCCTACATTGCAAGTTTTGCTTGCAGTTAGGGCATAAATTCATATGCGGCGGAGACAAGGCGGTAGCGCGTCGCTGTAATGTCTTTTTATCTTTCCTTATCGCTTTATGCTTGAAAACGTAGGCAAGCTCGAGTATTTCTTAAGGTAATTTAGGGTAAAAATAAAATATTCCCACGGCTTTTGCTATATAGGCAAAAAAAATTCACTGTGACGGAGGCACAACTTCGCTTGCCACAGGCAAACTGAACTTTCGCATAGTGAAAACTTCACCCCGTATAGGACGGTTTTATTATGGAAATGGTACTTTTAACGGCGCTTGGCGTAGGCGGCGCAACGGTGATCGGTGCGATCATCGGTTTCCTTTTTAAAAATATCTCCCATAAATTCAGCGATATCGTACTTGCGTTTGCCGCGGGCGTTATGCTTGCCGCTGCGGTGTTCGGACTGATCGTTCCTTCCTTGGAATACGGCGGTGAGTACGGATTTATCGTCACCGTACTCGGCGTATTTGCGGGGGCGGTATGTCTGAATCTCGCAGATAAACTTGTGCCGCATTTGCACAGACTTGCGGGCGGAGAAGAGGAAGCGCACGCGGGGAACGAAAAACTTGGCAAAGTGCTTTTGTTCGTAATGGCGATCGCGATTCACAACCTGCCCGAAGGGATTGCCGCGGGCGTAGGCTTCGGCTCGGGCAATACGGCGGAAGCGCTCGTGATCGCGGGTGGGATCGCCTTGCAGAACATTCCCGAGGGCATGGTGATCATCGCACCTATGCTGGCGGCGGGCGTCAAGCCGAAAAAGACGTTCCTGTATGCGGCGCTTACGGGGCTCGTCGAAGTGGTGGGAACGTTGCTCGGCTATTTTGCGGTGAGCGTGGCTTCCGCGATCCTGCCTTTTGCTCTGGCGTTTGCTGGCGGCACGATGCTGTACGTTATCAGCGATGAAATGATTCCCGAAACGCATGCGCACGGTAGTCAGCGCGGCGCGACGTACGCGCTCCTTTTCGGCTTTTGTCTGATGCTCGTTTGCGACGTTCTTTTGGGGTAAACCTTACAACATACGAAACGACGGTTCTTCCGTAGAGATCGAAAAGATCGTAGGTTGAGATTTTACGAAAAAGAGCCCAATGCTATGCGCCTCCAAAAGACGGACGAAACTTTTGGAAGTGCGCTGCATCGTGGCTCATTTTTTTGTGTGAAAATTCAATTACCAAGGAGCAGGTATGCGATGAAACGCCCCGCAAGGCTAACGCTTTGCGGGGATTTTGCGTTTTATTTTTATTTCTTCACGGGACCTGTAGAGGCGCGGAAAACAGGTTCGGTGTGGATCGTGACGCGCTTGGTCTTATTCCCCTTGATCGCTTGCCGCAGAAGGGTGAACGCGTTCACGCCCAACGAGATGAAATCCTGCCGTACGGTGGTGAGCGCAGGGGAGAAATAACGCGCGATGTCGAGATCGTCGAAGCCGCTCACCGATATATCCGCGGGCACGTTCACGCCGAGGTCGCGGAAACCGTTGATCAGCCCGATCGCGATTAGGTCGGAAGCGCATACGACGGCGGTCACGTCTGTTTTTGTGAAAGCGCTCGCGATAAAACGCCCGCTTGCTTCCGTGTACGTGCCGTAACGCACGTAATCGCTGTTGTAATCGATTCCGCCTTCGGTGAGCCCGATAAGATAGCCGGCGAAACGTTCACGGGTCACGATAGACGCCCGATCGCCGCCGAGAAAGCCGATCTTTCTGTGTCCGTTTTCGATGAGATGAGAAACGATCGCCGCCACCGAGTTGATGTTGTCGCTGCTGATAGAGGAAACTTTCGGATTCTTCACGTACGAGTCCATGAGCATAACGGGAATGTCTATGGTTTCCAACTCTTTCATCAGCGGACTGTCCAGTTTCGTGCCTACGATCATTACCGCGCAGAAATTGTTTTCGCGGCAAAGCTCTTTGAGGTCGGGTGCGTTCGAATCTGTGCAGTGTTCGACGACGACTTCGTAATGATATGCGTTCGCCGCTTGCTGAAATCCCGTCAGTACGGGATAGCCTACTTGAAAATTATTATGCGAATCCATGTTCTCGAAAATAATACAGATCCGGTTTTGCGTAGCGGAGCCGCGCAAAGAAAAACCCACCGACTGTGCATACGAGTTCACGCGGTTGCGCGTGACTTCGCTCACGTCCGTAGCGTTGTTCAGCGCCTTGGAAACGGTGCTGGTGGAGATCCCGAGTGCCTGTGCGATTTCTTTAATGGTCATTTCACGTTGCCTGTCTGTAAAGCATATTTTTTATATTATAACACAATTTTCGAAAAGTTACAATAATATTTTACCGCTTTAATGAAAAAACTTAAAAAAACTGAGGGTACTCATCGAAAAAATCGATCGCCGCTTGCGATTTATTCGATATTTTGTTGTTTTTTGTCCTTTCTCGAAAATTTTTTTTCGGATTTTTTTCCCAATCTGCTTGACAGAGTAGACGCGTTGTGATAGAATAAAAAACGAAAATGTTCGAAAATTTTCGAAAATTAATAAAAAACGGAGGGAAAGAATATGACGGAACGTCGTGCGGGCATATTATTGCCGATCACTGCGCTTCCTTCGCTGTACGGAGTGGGTACGCTGGGTAAGGCGGCGGAAAATTTCGTGGACTTCCTCGCGAAAGCGGGACAGAAGGTGTGGCAGGTATTGCCGCTCGTGCCGACGGGGTACGGCGATTCTCCCTACGCTTCCTCTTGCGCGACGGCGGGAAGCCCGTATCTGATCGACGTGGAGAAGCTGGAAAGAGAGGGGCTCGTTACGAAAGCGGAGTGTGCACAATACACCTGCGAAACAGGAGGGAGGGTGGATTACGAAGCGCTTTTTTATAAGCGGATCC